>CAYHAJ010000124.1:0-31933 GCA_964354535.1 uncultured Pirellulales bacterium | reverse complement strand
ACCATTATCCTGCCAAGATCAAGGTAACCGACGAGCAACTGGGGCAACTACGCCTCAAACGTCACGAATTCCACGGCGAATGGAACTACACCCTGTCTCCACGGAAGTGAAAGTTGTTCAGGTTATTATTGCGCAGTCACTTATGTCCTGGTGCATGCCATCTATCCCTATCGGTTCCACCGCTATTGTGTTCCGCTTGGCTGGGCGGGACTGCTCCTCGCCACGTACGGGGCCCAGAGTCTTCTGTCGTTGCTGGAGAACCGGTGGGCCGGGTGGGGCCGCGTGAAATCGGCCCTGCTGGTGAGCGGAGCCTTATTGTTCCTCGTGTGGACGATGGGGGTGGCGCGCACGCTGGAGTACGGCACGAAGCTGAGAGTCTGTCCCGGAATTGAGACGACCGTGGGCTGGTCTGTGGCGATCACGATCGCGGGATACCTCGGATATGAATGGTTGCGAGCCGCCCGACGCGGGTTGCGCTGGGCGACCGTGCCGGCATTCTTGGCTCTGGCCCTGGTGGGCAGCGGGACGCGAACCGCGGCGCTGCTGGGCGACGGTCAGACGCTGATCAGCTTCAAACGGTTGAGTCTGTGGTTCCAGGACAATGCGCGGCCCGGGGACAAGATGGTGACGACCATGCCCCACTACATGCCCCTCTACACGGGTTTGCCGATGGACTCCTTTGTGCAGATCGGGACGATCCCACCGGACACAGCCCCGGATCTCCCCAGTTTCGTGCGGGCGTGCCGACAGAGGGGAGTGACGTTGATTGCCTGGGACTCCGGTTTGAGCAACAATACGGGGGATCGTTACTATAGACTCTGGGGGCTGGAACGGCTCCGGCCCTTGGGACAGCCCTTCACTGGTCCCCCCGTGCGGCGGATCGGGTCCTGCGAGCTGGTGCAGATCGTCTCCCAGGATTGGCCCAAGGTCGCCGTCTGGCGAATCCTGCCGGAGAACTGAAGGCCTTCCCGATCCTGCCGGAACGCAGGGCAAACGCAAAGTCGCAAGACGTAGCGGGGTGGCAGCGTCAAGCGGAGTCTTCGGAGCTTGGCGATGGCGGATTTCCCTGTGCGAAAGACCATCGCCAAGGCCTTCCGGCCTTGACGCTGCCACCCGGATGACGCATCCCATGCCCCTCTTCAGGACTTTGCGTTCGCCCCGGGCGGGAACGGAATCGCGCTTGAGCATCCCTGCCCGATTTGTTAGCATCGCGTCCTCGGACATCGTTCGAGAATCAGGGTTTGTCCGTCGTCCGGATGACACAATAGGGCCACTGTGGCAGGAATCGACAAGAACGCGGTCTACCTGGTGCCCCGCTGGCGGGGGCAGGTGGGCGCGTACGGACCGGTGCTGCTGTTGGCGGTCTTCGGCCTGATCTGGTCGCTGAGCTTCTGGCAGCACGCCGTCTTTCCCGACCCCGATTACTACGCCTTCGTGACGACGGGCCGCCAATGGCTCTCTTTCGAGATTCCGACGAGTATGAAGCGGGCCCCCGTCTTCTCTGTTATTGCCGCCATTCCCAGTCTGATCTTCTCGCGCCCCCATACCCAATTGGCAGCCACGGAGTTGTACAATGCGTTACTCCTGCCGGCGAGCATGATCCTGTTCTACCTGATCGGGCGGGAACTCCTGGGTCGTTCGGCCGCCTTGGTAACAGCACTCCTCGCCGGCACAAGTCCGTACTTGATCCAGATGAGCAGTGAGCCGCTGGTGGAGATGACGCTGGTCGTGTTGTTGGCGTCCAGTGTCCTGTGCGTGGCGCGGGGCCGCTTCGGATGGGCCTACGTGTTGGCGATGTTCGCGTCCATCACGCGCTGGGATATGGCCGGATTGATCCCGGCGGTGGCGTTGGTGGACTTGGTGCGCCGGCGCAAATTCCGGCCTGCGCTCACGAAGGCGGTCCTGGCCTCCGTGCCGTTTCTGCTGTGTATGCTGCTTACGGGCCTTCGATTGGCCGGTCAGAAGAAGGGGGGACATTATCTCCAGGTGCTGGCGGAGGAGCGCAGCTTCGCGCTGTGGCACGACCTGAACAACTACTGGTGGGCAATGACGGCTTGGATCAACGCGCCTCCCTCCTGGAAGACGGCCGGTGGGTCCCGTGTGATTCACGCGGCAGAGCCGGTCCTCTTTCTGTTGACGGCGCCTCTCCTGGGCCTGATGTTTCTATGGGGTTCGTGGCAGGGATGGAGACAGCGACGCGGAGAGATCCTGGTCGTCCTGGTGACGAGCGTCCCGTACATCTTGATTCATGCCTTCTATCCCTATCGGCTGGAGAGGTACTGTGTTCCTCTGGCGTGGGCGGGACTGATCATCGCCGTTTTTGGCGCCCGGCAGATCCTGGCGTTCTTGCGGGACCGGTGGGCCGCCTGGCACCGGGTGCGAGCGATTCTGCTTGTGGGGGCAGCGCCCTTGTTCATTGTCTGGGCGCTGGGGATCACCCTGACCCTGAATGCCGGTATGGAACTGAAGAAGGTCAGCCCGGTGGTAGGAGCCGCCGTCTGCTGGTCCGCAATCCTGGCGCTGGTGGGGTACCTCGGATACGAATGGGTCCGGGGCGCCCGGCGTGGGCTGCATTGGCTCGCCGTGCCGGCGTTTCTGACTTTGGCCATCGTGAGCAGTGGAACGCTCGCGGGCAAGGTGATGGGCGACGGGAAGTACCTGACCAGCTTCAAGACGCTCAGTCTGTGGTTCCAGGCTAACGCGCAGTCCGGTGACAAAATGGTGACGACCATGCCGCACTATCTGCGGGTCTACACGGGTTTGCCGCTGGACTCCTTTGTGCAGACCGGGTCGATCACGCCGGAAACAGCGCCGGATTTACCCGGGTTCATCCGGGCATGTCGCCAGATGGGAGTGACGCTGATTGCCTGGGATTCCCGACTGGTGGGCAATCCGCAGGACCGATACTACAAACTCTGGGGGCTCGATCGCCTTGAGCCTTTGGGACAGCCTTTTACCGATCAACCGGCGGGGCGGGTCGAGTCCTGCGGACTCGTGTTCCTTGTTTCCGAGGAGTGGCCGGGAATCGCGGTCTGGCGGCTTCTGCCGGAGAACTGACCGACAGCCCGCATGCCCTGTGCAGGTGAGGATTACCCTGGCGGATGGATGTCGGGCTCATGCGAACGTGGTATTCTCATGGAACGTGCTTCATGGCCTGCTCAACGATTGTCACGGGGAACCCCAAATACCTCAACAAATCAATCGCGTTGCGCGTGGGGGTGATTCCTTCTCGGAGGCGGAAGTCAAATTCCAGCCCTTTACCGGTTACCTGGCCTGTGAAGCAGTAGTTCTTGAAGGTGTCCTGAAGCCTTCGGGCGAGTTCCAAATCGTGCGTTGCCAGAACCACGGTCGCGTGATGGTCGGCCAAGTAGCGCAGGATCTCGAAAGAAGCGGCCCCTCGCTCGGACGAGTTCGTCCCGGCCAGCGGCTCATCGATCAGGCACAGGGTCCGGCCCTCCTGCTCGGAGGAGCGCACCATCTTCAGCAGGTGCTCCGCCTGCACCAGATAGTAGCTCTTGCCTTCCAGGAGGCTATCCGCATCGTTAATCAGAGAGAACACCCGGAAGAGGCCGCCCACGTACAACGAAGCCAGACAGGTGCAGGCGGTCTGGGCGAGGACGACGTTCACGCCGAGCGTTCTCAGGAACGTCGTCTTGCCCGCCATGTTCGAGCCGGTGATCGTCACCCCGCCGTCTTGAATGGCGATGGAGTTCGGCACCGGGTCCTGGAGCAGCGGGTGCCTGGCGTCTTCGAGGCAGAGCCGCATTCCCTGATCCGTGAAAGTGGGTTCGACATAGGCGGATACCCCCTGGCGGTAGGAAGCGATGGATTGCAGGGCATCCAATTCCCCGAGCAGGGAATAGAGGGATTGCAGCTCGTCGCGATGGCGATGCATCGCTTCCATCACGGCCTGAAAAATCCTGACGTTCCGCAGGAAGTAGATGTCCAAGTGGGCATAGATCAGCAACGCGAGATCGGAACTGAAGTAAGCCTCGGGCAGCAACAGAAAGGTCTTACGGGCGATCGCGCGCGTGGCGAAGCCGGCGGCCTGCAACCGCTCGCGATAGTGGGCGAGAGCCGGACACTCGAGACGCGCGATGCGCCGGGCCGCCAGGATCATCGAGCCTTGATATCGCATGGCCGCGATCTCCAACGCGAGCCGGGCCCGCACTCCATAGGTCGCCAGCAGGTTGGTCAGGTAGACCACGACGATCACCGCGATTCCGCGCGAACCCCACAGAAGCGGAGCGCCGACCGCCGCGAGCAATGCCACCAGGGCCAGCAGCGAGTACAGATGCCTCCGGGGAGTCACACAGGGCGTCTCGCCCCAGACCAGGGACGTAATCACATTGGTGTCCCATCGTCCCAACCGCTGAAGCTCGAGCTGAGTCTTTTCCCGGAGCACGTGGTCGCTCTGAAAGAGCCGTATGACCTGGCTGCGCCGGCGCAGTTCGGCTTCGGACCGCAGGGGCGTACGCAGCATCCGGTAGAGGACGCACTCTCCCGGATTCGTGAGAGTCCGGTCGAGCTTCGCATAGACCTCGTTCATGTCCAGATCGTTCCAAGTCTGGTCGTCCATGGACACGTCTGGGTCCCGGTCGGACGACTCACAGAACCGGTGCAGACTCCCGATCATCGGGAAGACGCGTTTGCGGTCCTGTCCCTTGCCCCACCTGGCCCGAAGTTGGTCGAGCGCCCGCTGGGCTGTCATGCGCCGGTACATAACAGAATCCGCGATCCCCAGCGGGAGCAAGATCACAAGTCCCCAGAAGTAGATCGGGTCGACCTTGAGCCCCAAGAGCATCGCCGTCAGGGCCGCGCCGACCGACACGAGCAGCAGAATCGCGAAGAGCAGCGAAGTCTGCCGGGTGGCTCCCAGAACGTAGGCTGGCAAGATTCTCAGACCTCGCCATTCCATTGGGCAGTTCTCCAAAATGAGACCGATGCTCGCGGCCTATTCGGTGTACTCGAACAGCACGACTTCGTAGTGGTTCAGCTTGGGCACCGCCACCGAGAGCTTCTCCTTGTCTCGGGAGAAGTCGAGTGCGGAGCCGGCCTGGAGCAGACGCACGGTCTTGACCGTTTTACGCGGTCGTAGATCGATACGGATGTCGCTGATGGGAAGGGGGGCGTGCAGGGCTTTGTCCTGCTGGCCGGAGTGGTTGAACAGGGCGACCCACTCGAAGTTGCCGTCCGTCGCGATCCGATGTGTCACCTCCACGAGTGGCGAAGTCGCGACGCGCAGCCGGCGATCGAGGCCGAGGAGAGAATCGATGGTGCCCATGACCAAGCTCGCGTGCCCTTGGTGGCACTGCTGTTCGTAGTGACTGCCGATGTCCCACGGGAAACAAGCGACCGCCCCTTTTCCGTGCATCTTCGCCAGCAACGCGGGAGTATCCGAGACGCTGCGATAGTAGCACTTCTCCGGCGGGCCGAACATGTCCGCCGGGATCAGCCGCAGCAGGCCCTCGATGCCTTCACCCAGTTCGTAGACGTGGAAAGCGCCCTGCAGGAAGACCAGGTCCAGTTTCGCCAGGTCGGTCCGGCCCAGCCACCGTCGGTCTCCCTCGCGAATGCGGATGTAGGAACCCTTTTCGGCCGGGCGGGTCTGTTGGAACGTGGCCCCCTCCAGGCAGGTGAGATGCTCCGGGATCTTGCCTGTTAGCAGCAACCGGCCTCCGCCGGCGACGTACGCCTCCAGTGCCGCGCAATCCTTCTCACCCAGTCCACCTGCCTCGGGGACAATGACCAGTGGATACGCTTTGAGCGACGACGGGTCGAGGGTGGTCAGCTCAAAGGCGACCTGATTCTCGCACAGGATCTGCATCAGGCCGTCGTATTCCCTGCCACCGCGACGCACGAGCCCGACCTCGCCGGCGGGTCGGGTCGGCTTGAGCCAGCGTTCGTTGTCCGCGTGGAACCGGTACAACTGCTTCGTCAGATCGAGGCCGGTGCGGTCCTCCTGGCTGCCGAGCGGGCCGATGCAGTAGAAGTCCACCCACGCCCCGTTGACCAAGTGCTGCCAGATCCGCCGGACCGTCAGATAAGGGGACACGGCGGCGTGGCGGTAGGGGATGTCGATGAAGTAGACGGCACAATTGGCCAGTTGCCGCTCGCCCGCGGTCAGCAGGGTCGCTTTGGCGTTGTCCGTGTCGCGATACGTCCCGACGCTCAGGGGCGTATTCGATTCCTTGCGGATGATGTCCACGCCGGTGGGGGTGTACGTGCAGATTGCCAGGTCCGGCCGCTTGGCCTTGAGAAACGCGTTGACCCGGCGGAACTGCCGGTCGCTCATCATGCGGGTGAATTCCATGTACTTGCGATAGACCGGGCTCTTGTCGTCCTGCGTCTTCGGCAGGTCCATCCCCGCGTACTCGCGGAACTTGTCCTTGCACGCCTGGCACTGGCAGATGCCGTGATAGTTGCCGCTGTAGTCGGACCGCTGGTAGCCGATCATGTTGAAGAACACGCCGTCAAGCGGGTAACGGCCGACCGCCTCGCCCAGGATCTCGAACATGTACTCCTGCTGGTACCCACCGCTGACGCACGTGTGCACTTGGCCGTTGTAGTTGACGTGCTGCCCCTTCTCACTGACATAGAGCCACTCCGGCTTCTCGGCGGCGAACTTCTCGTTGATCTTGCTGAAATCGAACCGCCCAATGACGCGAATCCCCTCTTTGTGCAACCGCTCCAGCACCGTGCCGACCAGGTCGCCTTTCATGAACGTGTTGCGATAGTGGTAGGGGAGGTCCGTCGGATAATTGGCGACGATGCCGCCCACATTGAACAGAACGACGGTGGCCCGGAAGTCCTTAATCTCCTGCACGTAGCGGTCCACATCCATCGCGGCATCGATCTCGCGCAGATTCGTCTGCACCATCCGTTGGGGCTCAAGCCACCACCGATCCAACTCCCGGACCTTACCGAGACCGGGACGGACAAACGCCGGACTCGCCAGAAGAACCAACGCAGCAACAATCGCTCGTACGACCTTCATTCTGCGGCTCCTTTCCGACTGTCTGGTGTGAGGTCAGATCCTCTGGCCGGTGCGTGTAGCATTGCTGTCGCTTTTGCCTTCTGTTCCACAGTGTTCATTCAGCCCCACGGAAGGAATAGCGGCTGACTTTGGGAATCCATTTCTTGAAGTCATGCATCGGTCGGTTTGGCGCTGCTGGCATGAGGTCGATGCATCTCCGCAGCGCCTTTTCGTCGTGACCGACAGATGGAGACTCCGGAAGCTCCGACGCTTTCCCCAAATCCCTGCCGAAATCGCCATAGGAATCGGCTTCTCCACATGCCATCATTCTCGCAAACAGGTCCGTGGCTGCGAGTGGGAAACCGATCTGAGCCGCAAGCAGGCAGAGAACAACCTCATAATCTGCCGGTGATCCGTCCTTTCCGAGGAAGCGAGGTAACTCGTAGGCTCTCACTGAAGCCCTGATGAGGCGGTAGATGTTGACCAGCCGTTTAGCCGAGCGCGGAGTATGCGCCAACTCGGACAACTTCTCTACGAAGTCCAGTTCCCGTTTCGTGAGCTTCAATGACTCTGGTGCCAGGTCAACCTCTTCAGCCTGGATGCTCACCTTGGCGGCTGCCAAGATAGGCGCCGGCGCACCGGCAGCGGGGGGCGCAGGCTCTTCTGAAGGAGTTGTCGGCTCCGATACTCTTGCCTCGGCTGCTGCCTGTTGAGTGGTTGGCGCTGCTGGCGCTTCCTCCTGGTCAACATTCCGGTCTCCATCGGCCTCGATATGTGGCACCAGACTTGTGATCAGGCGCTGAAAACCCCGTGACTCCATCGCTCGCAGGTTGAAGGGAATCTGGATAATCTTCTCCAAGTAGTTCTGAGGTGTTGAGCTCCAGAGCACGGAATTGTCCACCAATCCGGCTCTGGCGTCTCTCTCGCCACGCTGGAGCGCGAAATACTGTTTCTGGAGGGAGCGCAAAAGCCATCGAGAATCCACAGCAATCACCACGATGAACAACTTGAAATAGAGGAGCAGATGCACTGCTTGCAGCACCTCCACCACGCGACTTTCGGGACAGCGGTCGAGGTCATCGATGTAAAGGACAATGCGATCAACGCGTGGCAGCGTTTCGCTCGTCCCCTGTGAATTCTTGCTCTTGGTCAGAAGGTCACTAAGAGACTGAAAGTCCCGCCGAATCGTGGAGATGATTCCAAGTTGACTTTGGTAGGCAGAGCTTCGAACGCGTTCCTGAATGAACTCAGCGAGGGCACGCCCGTCTGTGGCATTCTCGATTTCCTTCAGCTTCTTCTCCGCCTCTTTCACGCCTTCCTGTGCCTGAAACAGGGCGCGCTTCGCCGCCGATTCTTTCTCCCGCAATGCAATCAACTCTTTCGCTGCTCGCTCCTCATCAGCACTTGGCTGCTGGCGGGCCTTCTGCATGATTCCGTCAGCCTGCTTACCCGCAGCCTCCAACCTCTTCAGGGCCGCGCTGCCCCAGGAGAGCGTCTTGTTCAACCACATCGACAGAAGAGCTATGAACGCAGCTACCTGACCGAGAACGGCTGCCGCTTTGGCTACCGCATCCGAATCTGAAAGATAGGAAACCAACTTGGTGGTTCCTACACCCACGAGTGGTACAGCCACAATCAGAAGCACCAGAATCCCAACTCGCCACCAACGGTCGGGAGTATGCATAAAAGCTAGCCAGATTCCTTTGAACTGCCCCTGCAAAGTCCGCAGATCCTGCAAGGTCCTCTGCAAATCAGCCACGTTATCAGCCAAGTGCGTCAAGCCAAGTTGCCCAGCAGCTTCTTCGAGGTTCTTCTTTATCTCTGGACTGTTGTCCAAGGCCTGCTGCACGGTGGCTTCTTTCAATTGCTGGAGGTCCACCGACTTTTGCTCTCGATCCTTCTGTAAGCCCGCCAGCGCCGATTCAGCTTTCTTCAACTCCTCCTCGGCCGAATCCTTGTCCCGCTTCGCCCGGTCCCTTTGTTCTCTGGCCGTGCTTAGTTCCCTAAACAGTTGTGCCTTGGTCTCCTCCGGATCGGCCTCAGCTTTCTTAGCCAACCGAGTTATGCAATCATCGAGCCCTTCGAAAATGCGGCACGCCAGACTTGCCCAAAGATTCGCGTCCACGTAGTGCCAAGCGTTGAACGTGATTTGGGCGACATGTGAACAGAACGCGCAGGATTGGCCATTTTGTGCAGCTTTCAGCGATGCCTTGCTGAGCAACTCGATCCGTTCCTGCATTTTGGCGAGGAAGAAAGTCTTGCCTGTTCCCCAGTCACCGAAAATGCCGAGGCACAGAGGCGGCTCCAAGTCCTTCGACGAGACCACCGCACTGAACGCCTTGACCTCGTCGGCGATTCCGAGTTGGTCAGGGCCCAGAGAAGCGTCGCTGGAGATATCGATCAGCAACTCGTTGCTCTTGAGGATTTCATCGACGACCAAGCGTGGCGCACCCGGGCGTTGTCCTCGAAGGTATTGTCTGATCAAATCGTGTATCCGAACAGCGTTGATGCTGCGGTCGAATGTGATTAACTGGCGAGCCTGCAGACGGTCCAGCAATCCTTCAGTGGTGGCTTCATCGGTCTTCCATACTGAGGCGATGGCTGGGATTGGAATCGCGACATTCTCATCGAAGCCTGCAAGGTCTAACAGCCGCTCGCGTTCCGCTTCAGGCAGACCCTCGATCGCGCCAGCAATGACTCGAAACAATTGAGGGTATGGATAGTCGGGGAAGGTCCGCCGCGCGGATTCTAAGTCCTCCTCACGGAGCGTTCCAAGAGCGATTGGTGACCCAGGTGGGCGTTCGCGCACCATTGCGCCGATCAAGGCCAAAGCAAGCGGTTGATAGCCACACTCCTTGGCAACCTCTGCGGCTTCTCGGGGCAGTTCGGCTGGATCTCGGACGCCGGAAAACTGAGCCAGCAGGCTGAGCGCTTCATCTGAATGTAGCACGTCTAAATCGAATACGTCCGCCCCAACGGCTTCGAGCACCTCCCTGCTTCGCGTGGTGAACAGCAAGCGGCTGGGTGGCAGAACCACACCGGTAAGCAAGCCAGCAAGGTCCGTATTCGCAATGTCATCCAGAATGACCAACACACGGCGTCCGGAAAGGAGCTTACCCAGTACGGCCTGGGCATCATCAAGACTCGAAAGCGTTACCTGCTTCCCGGACAGTTGGCGGGCAAGCTCACTCAGTAGCTGCAGTGGTTTCCTGTCCGAGTGAACCTGTAGCCAATAGATCCCATCCGGAAACGCCGCCTGAGTCTCGGGATCGCGTGCTGCGGCTGCTGCCAACACCGTTTTCCCTACGCCGCCTGAACCCCGTACCGCGGTGACCCCGATGGCTGCACTGCCGGTCAGGAGCATCTGCTTCAATCTCGTCAACTCGCGTTCGCGACCCACGAAATGGGGAGGAAGATCTGGCACTCCTTCAAGGACGCCGCCAGGACTGGTGGCCACACGGGCCTCCTGTTCTGCAGACGGCTGAGTTGGTAGTCCAGGCGTCAAGGTGTGAACGTCATTCGCAAGCTCTGCAACAAGCGTAGCAAGTTTTGCCAATGCCCTCTCCCGTTGGTCTGCGCGTAACTCCGATAGTGGCTTCGGTGGTGTGGGAAAGATCTGGATCTGACTGAGCCAAGTGACCTGCTGCCATGCGCATGGCTCGATCAATACCGGTATCAGGAGCATCCCCTCCTCTTGGCGCCGTCTATTGAGGGCCGGGATTTCCTCCTTGTTGACGAAGTCCGAAGCCAGGTACTCTGGCGAGATCAGGCAGATAGCGACATCGGCCTGATCGATCTGCTTCTTGATCGCGGGATACCAGTCATCGCCGGTGCCGATTTTTCGATCATCCCACAGTACGATATCGCCCCGGTGGACGAACGGGGTCAAGTGAGTCACGACCCTGTCCTTCCATGCCTTGTTCTTATGGCTGTAGCTGAAGAAGACCCTGATGTTTCTCTTAGCGGCTTGGCTCTTTCTTGTCGCCATTCTCAGCCACCCCCTCTCTGGGTCACAGTGCGTGGACGGACGGCGGGTTTGTCCTTGCTGTTGTGGGACAGGAAGACATCAAACGCCAATTTCTCCCGGGCCTCGTTCATATTGGGACTATCATACGACGGGCAGGGTCGCGGGGCAAGAACAGAGCGACAAAGCCCGGGATTGGGGTGTGGTCGGCATACAGTGGCGGCTTCCGGGGCCGTTCCGGGGCAAATTGGGTTTGTTTGTACAACGAGCTGGGGGAAGACCAGAGGCCGAAGGGGCGAGGAGCGAGGGAAGGACCCCGCGCCCCCGTCCCGCAGGCCCCGCCGCGGCAAATTGGCTTTGTTTGGCGCGATAGGCTCGGAAAGGCTGGAGGCCACGGGGGCGAGGGTCGAGGGAGAGACTCCCACGGTCCCCCGTCCCGCAGACCCCGCCCCGGCAAATTGGCTTTGTTTGGCGCGATAGGCTCGGGAGAGGCCCGAGGCCACCGGGCCGAGGGTCGAAGGAGGGACCCCCACGATCGCCCGTCCCGCACGCCCCGACCCGGGAATTGGCTTTGTTTCGTCGAAACCCTGCCCACCGGCATCCTTTTGGGTAGTTGCGGGGCAAATTGGGTTTGTTTGTACAATGGGCCGGGGGAGGGCCAGGGGCTGGAGGGACAAGGAATGAGGGAATAACCCCCGCCCCCGTCGCCCAGGCTCCGTCCCGGCAAATTGGCTTTGTTCTGTCGAGACCTTGTGCTTGCCCAATTGGTCCTAATCCTTTTTCCATAAAACACTTGCCGTTGCTCGCTCTCTTTGCGAATTGGGTTTGTTTCGCACGCCTATGGCTTGGCGGCACCGGTGACCTTGCCGGTTCTCGCCCGTTCCTGCCCGCCATTGAGGAATTGGCTTTGTTTTGCATGCCTTCCCCTTCGGGAGGCCGGTGCGAGGCAAATTGGCTTTGTTTCGCATGCTGGACCCTGCGGCCTGGATAGTCGTGCCGGCGCGCCTGTGTTCCCGCCCATCCGGTGGAAATTGGCTTTGTTTCGCACGATAGGTCCACTGCCGCTGGCGCTCCGGAGGTCAACAAAAGCGGCAATCGGTAGTCGGTAGCCGGCCCGGCCTCTATCCTCCGTCCCGTTCTGACTTCGAACATCAAACATCAGGCTTCTCCCTTCGACCGGTCCTTGCGGACCCGGAATTTGCGATTCAGAACGGTCCCTGCTTCCTTACTTTTGCCTTTTGACTTTTTCCCTTTGCCTTGTAGGTCTCCCCCTCATACCTGCGATGTTGCATGAATCTGACGAAAAAAATGGCTTTCGTCACCGCCTGAAATTGTCATAAGTCCTTGTCCCAGCTTTAGTAAAGAAAATTGTGGTGCCGGCCCGTTTTGGGTCTGCGACTGTTGCACGAATGAGAACATCATGAGGGGTCTTCAGTGGCAGGGATCGCCACCGCATTCCGGCCCCACCCACCGCCGCCGTGGGGCCGGCACGCGGGAGCGCTCGCGCGTTCCTGCTTCGCACAATGGGGGGAATACCACAGACGTCTCGTCAACGGGAAGGTCTTGCCGGCAGCGAAGATGTTGTCAGCAGATGCGATTCTGAAAGAGACCACGTATCATGTCCCCGCGCGCAACATCGTGTGCAGAATAAAGAACTCCTTTGCCGCGGCGTTCCTCGTGAAGTATTTTGACGAGGAGGGGTTTGCCTGCACGTCCTCGGTCAAGCTACCTGAGGAGGTGTCAGAAAGCTCAACGTACAGCGAAGGCAGCGTTCAGCGGATTTTGGTCAACTCCTACGAGCGTGATCCACAGGCCCGAGAAGAGTGTATCCGTCATTACGGGACGACTTGCGTTCTATGTCATTGCGACCTCGTCGCCACGTATGGGGAGCTGATGCAAGGTTTTATCCACATCCATCACGTCAGGCCACTTTCCTGTGTTGGGCGGGGTTACCGGGTCGATCCGATCCAGGATCTGCGGCCAGTGTGCCCGAATTGCCACGCTGTGGTCCATCGTCGCGATCCACCGTATTCTCTGGACGAGGTGCGTCAGTTTCTAAAGAGCCACAAGGGTGATGCCGGACGGTTTGTTCCAGGCGGGTGACGGCTGTTCTTGGCCTCGACGTCGCACAAACACCCGGCCAAGCTGGTGTCTGAACGGAGTCATTGGGCCTGGGCCTCGGTGCGTTGTCAATCGGTGCCCAGTCGTCATGATTTGACAAACCCCCGTGTGAACGTTAACCTTGACGGAAAGATCAATAGGATTTCACATTATGTCAGATACCATTGAGATAAAGCACCTCTCCCGAGAAGAGAAACTAAGGGTCATGGAAGCGATCTGGGAAGATCTGTCCCAGGAAGAGGAGTTGGTCGAGTCGCCGGACTGGCATCGGGAGGCTCTCGAGGAAACAGACCGGCGGCTTAAGTCGGGACAAGAGAGCATTGTGGATTGGAGCGAGGCAAAGAAGGAACTCCGGAAGCGATGCGAATGAGAATCAAGCTGCTCTCCTCGGCGGTGGAGGATCTGTATGAGGGCCGCTTGTTCTATGAGAGGCAGGGGGAAGGACTGGGCGACTACTTCTTTGATTCCTTGTTCTCTGATATCGACTCACTGACGTTGTACGCCGGAATGCACCCGAAATTTTTCGGCTATCATCGCCTGCTGTCCAAGAGATTCCCGTACGCCATCTATTACAGGATGGAGGAGGGGTCTGTAGTTGTGGTTTGGAGAGTCCTGGATCTGCGGCGCAATCCAGCGAAGATTCGCCAGTCACTGAAGCGAGAGTGAACCGTTAGCCCAGCCAGAGGGGAGACAGGTCGAATCGGCGGGCACGGCCCACCCTCCGGGACTACTTGTCGGCGGTGATTTGGACCTTGGCCAGGTAGATGCTCGTTTTGCCTTCGTGGCTGGAGTAGTAGCTCATATAAAGCAGGTTGTTGTGCCAGGCTAAGCCGGAGTAGCTGGTGTCGCCGCCGCTGGGGAACTTCAGGAGCTTGGTCATGGTGCGATTCCTCACGTCGAGGTAGCACAGGGCGGTGTGGACGCCACCCTGGTGCATTCGGCCGGCGGCGAGCCAGTGGCCGGTCGGCAGTTGGATCAGGTTGGGGCCGCCGAAGGCGTTGAATTCGGGGCCGAGGTCATACCATTTCCATTCGGTGTAGTCGCCCCGGCCGATCCCGAGAATGGCGCTGTACGGCTGGTCGCCCAGCTTGTCCCGGCGGATCAGGGCATAGCAGAGTCCCGCGTTGTCGAAGCGCAGCGTGACCTCATTCGGCCGGCCTTCGCCATAGAGCTTGTACACCAGCGGCCGATAGGCCACGCCGTCGTCGCTGGTGAGCAGCTCGAGGTAAGGCGTCTTGTCGTGCCCGGCGGGGTACGAGACGCCATAAGCTTTGCCCTGGTGCCAGGTCACGCACCAGAGCCACCGGCCCGGCTGGACCACGATCTGCGGCTGGGTCCAGTCGGTGCCGTCTTTCGATAAGGCGACGAACGAGCCGGTTGGGGCGCTTTCCCCGTCTTTCTTCCTCGGGGCGGCGCCGCCCAGCAGCATCAGGCGGTTGTCGGGCGTGACGGACAGGTGCGCATCCCGGAGATCGTAGCCGTCGAGCTCGATCAGTCCTGTCGAGCCCCAGATGTCGGCATCCTTCGAGTGCAGGACACGGATGCGGCCGTCGCTGGAAACGTGGCCGCGGCCCTCGCGAAAAGCACAATAGAACTGGTCATTCCAACGGATCAGGTCCGTGAAGGCATTGTGCGGCGCCTGGTCCCAGATTTTCTTCACCTCGAGCAACTCGACCTTCAGCGGTACGGCGGCAGAGGCGAGCGCCGCCTGCAGCGCGAGCGACGCAACGGCAATCAGTCCCGTCCTCATATTTGACCCCAAATCCCAAGCACTAAATCCCAAGCACCAAATCTCAAGCAAATTCCAATGTTCAAAACCCCAAATTCAAAACAAACCCACGGACCGGCGACAGCGTTTTGGTCCTTGGAATTTAGGATTTTGGATTTGTTTGAGATTTGGGATTTCGAATTTCGGATTTTCTTCTCAGTAGGCTCCTTTGACGCGAGTCTTGACGGCGTAGAGCGAATCGCTGGCGGTGATGAAGAGCGTGTCGCGGTTCTTGCCGCCGAAGCAGACGTTCGCCGTCCAGCCTTTGTCGATGGCGATGTGGTCGATCTGCTTGCCCTCAGGATTAAAGACGGTGACGCCTTTGCCGGTCAGGTAGAGGTTGCCTTCGTTGTCCATCGTCATGCCGTCGGAGCCCATCGAGCAAAAGAGCGTCTTGTCGGAGAGCGTGCCGTCCGCGTTGATCTTGTAGCGGTAGGTCTTCTTCGCCCCGATGTCGGCGACGTACAGGAGCTTGCCGTCCGGCGTGCCGCGGATGCCGTTGGGCTGCGTGAGGTCGGTGGTCACGCGGACCGGCTCCTTGGCGCCGGGGGCGAGGTAGTAGACGTGCTGGCCGTCCTGCTGCATCGCGAGGTCGCGGGTCCAGTAGTCTCGTGTGTAGAGCGGGTCGGTGAAGTAGACGCCGCCGTTGGGGGCGATCCAGAGATCGTTCGGGCCGTTAAGCAGCTTGCCCTTATAGTTCTTGACGACGACGGTGACCTTACCCTGCGGGTCGATCTTCCAGAGCTCATTGTTCATGTCGGCGCAGGCCCAGAGGTTGCCCTGCTTGTCGAAGAACATGCCATTGGACCGGCCGGCGGGCTTCATAAAATCCGTCAGCTTGCCGTCCACGGACCATTTGCAGATCCGGTCGTTCGGCTGATCGGTGAAGAACACGTTGCCTTCGGTGTCGGCGGCGGGGCCCTCCGTGAACTTGAAGCCGCCCGACAGCAGGACGGGTTTCTCGCCTGGCGCGACCACGGACGACGATGTGGCGCCTTCCTTTGCGACTTTCACAAGCTCAATCCCTTCATTCTTGCCGAGGTTGCGGGAGTACTGCCTATCCTTGGGATTGTTCCAGTGCTCATGGACGCCGAGGCTGGCCAGACGGGTGGTTGGGGTCGCATGGTCCGGATCGTAGAATGTGCCGGAGGGCGGGTTGTTGGCGAGGGCCGCCTCGTGGAGATAATCGTCTGTGCCCGGCATGCCCGTGGCCTTGGGCAGATCGACCAGCAGGAAATCGAAGCCCACCGAGTCGATTGCCACCGGGTCCTGCGCAGCGAACAGGCTGGAAGTCCAGTCGTCGTTGAAAGGCGCGGAGGCGAACTTCCTGGGGACGCGGTCGGTGGGGTGCGTGCCGCAGTAGAGGCCATCGAGCAGGTAGAGGACGGTCTTGCCGCCGGTGCAGGAGTGGCCCATCAAGTCGACCAGGTTGCGGTATTCCTTGCTGCCTTTGCTGAAGCCGCTCTTGTGCAGGTCGAGATAGCCCTTGTCCGGCGGGGCGCGGAAGAGCGAGCCGTAGTGGTTCTTCGCACAAAGCGTGACGCCGGCGCCGCCGTGGGCCTTGAGATTCGCGAAATTGACGAAGTACTCGGCCTCGGCGTACGCCTTGGGCATGTAGTCCTGCTCCATGCCCTCGGGCCGGCTGCTCCAGTAGATCGGGACGGTGGAAAGCTCCATCTTCGTCCGCCCGGCGGTGCCCTGGCAGTCGAGGTATTTGACATCCGGGAATTGCTTGTGCAGCGGGTCATAGTAAGGGGCGGCGAAGCGACACAGGCTGTCGCCGATGGACATGTCCGACTGCTGGACGCCCACGGTCTGCGTCAACTGCTTGAGCAGGGCGGCGAGCAGTTGCGGCGCGGTGTTCATGTAGTCCACCCAGTCGCCCTCCAGAGCATAGCTCTCGCGGTTGACGCCCTTCATGGTCCGGATGAGGCCGACGAAGTTCACCTTGATCGCGATTTTCTCGCCGGGCCTGTAACCGGCGTCGCCCCTATTGCGAGCCTTATTATGGTACCGGAACAGGGCATCCCACGCCTTGGCGTCCGTCGCTTCGCCCGTCAGGGAGCGAACAGCCTTGGATATCATCTGTTCGCAGGCCGCCGGACTGGTGTGCTCGTCTTCCCAGGGATGCCCGTTGCCCGGGCCTTTCCAATCCGTCGCCTCCGGATCGTGGACCCAGACCACGCGTCCCGGATGAATGCCTTTGCCCAGGCCGACAGGGGACAGCCCCGGCTGCTCGGCGGCGGTCAGTGACTTCTCCGGCATGTTCGTAATGGCCACAAACCCGAACACAAGGGCCGCTGCGAGGCAGGCAATCGCCAGGGGCAGTCGCGACTGGCGCAGGAGTCCCTTGGCCTTGCGGAAGGCCACGACCGAGCCGGCCAGCCCGATCAGCCAGGCGACGAAGCCCGACGCCAGCGGCATGGCCAGTCGCTGGCACGGATACGTCGCCCGCGCAGGCTTGGGAAGCACCCGAAGGAGAAACCAGATCAAGGAAAACAGGCCCACGATCGGCACCAGCCAGAAAAGCCAGCCTTGCTTGAGCCTCTCCAAAAGGGGGGCGGCCTGCCCCGACGCCTTCGCCCGCCTGCCGCAGGGGTGTTGGCGTGGATACATTTCGCGATGGTCGTGACTCTCATGCGATTGCGACATTTCTTACACCTCCATCAGTCGATTGTGAACGATGAATCCATCGGGCGCGTATTGTACCACGCGGCCGGGGTCAAGTCTTGGTTTTTTCCGGCCGATTGCCGGTGTCGCATGGGGGGAAAACCTTAGGATACGCGGGGGGCCGGCGCTTAGAATAGGCCGAAGATGGGCAGGACATTTCCAGGGAGAGTCAAAAAACAAGGGGGTAACCATGACCGAGGCAACTACCAGGATGGAAACGAGGAGAATTCACAAAGTCTGGCGCAGCCAGCCTACGATGGAAGGGGCGGGCGTACACCTTCGGCGCGCGTTCGGATACAGCGAGGTCCCGATGTTCGATCCGTTTCTTCTCTTCGACGACTTTCGCGCCGGCAAGCCGGCGGACTACATCAAAGGTTTTCCCTGGCACCCGCATCGAGGGATTGAGACGATCACCTATGTCCTCGGCGGAACCGTGGAGCACGGGGACAGCATGGGCAATCGGATCACACCGTCTTCGCCTATGTGATCGAGGGCAAGGGGTACTTTTGCGAGGGGCGGGACCCGTTCACCTATGAAATGCAGGGCACGAACTACTTCGACATGCAGCGCGACCCGTCTTTGGGCAACGGGATGCTCGTCCTGTTTGAAAAGGGGGATCAGGTCATGGTTTCGACCGAAGACGAGGCCGTCCGATTCCTGCTCATATCCGGCCGGCCCATCGGCGAGCCGGTGGCATGGTATGGCCCCATCGTGATGAACACGGAAGAAGAGCTGCGTGTCGCCTTCGAAGAGCACCGCAAGGGCACCTTCATCAAGCATGAGAAGCCCGCAGTACGGCCTGCAGTCTGACGGACAGACAGAGGGAAAGAACACCTATGGGCTTGTGCGCAGTGCGTTTCCTCAGTCTCCTGCTCGGGGCCGTGGCACTGGGGGCCGGGCTGGCCCATCTGCTGGCCCTGCCGAACAAGATCCATCCATCTCGCTGGTTTTGTCTATTCTGAAAAGGGGTGGATATGGGTCCTGAGTCACGTCGGCTGGTGGGAATCCTGCTCGTGATTCTGCCCACGGTGGTTGTCGGCGGCGTCAGTATCCTGACGCTTCTGGTCCATGACCCTGAGCGGTTTGTTCCTCTGGCTGGCGCAGCGGGAGATTCCCCTCGGCACGGCCTACGCGGTCTGGACGGGGATCGGGGCGGCGGGAACGTTTCTGATCGGGATGGTCTTCTTCGGAGACCTCGCAGGTCCACTGCGCATCCTGTCCTTCGCCCTGATTATCGTCGGCATCATCGGCCTGAAATGGAGTCCGTAGAACCCCCCATCCTCCGAACGGGAAATTATCCTGGCGGTCTATTGATCCGCCGGACTTGCCGTGCTATCGTCATGTGCTTCTGCCAAGGAGAGATCGAGTTGTCTATGGATCGTTCGTCATTGACAAAATATGCTTGGCTGTCGATTGCGGCCGCCCTCGTTACGATCGGGCTCAAGAGTTTCGCCTACCTCTTGACGGGCTCCATCGGTCTGCTCTCGGACGCGGTGGAATCGCTGGTCAACCTGGTGGCCGCGCTCATGGCCCTGGCCATGCTGATCGTGGCGGCGCGTCCTGCGGACAAAGAGCATCAGTATGGGCATAGCAAGGCCGAGTATTTCGCCAGCGGGGTGGAAGGCATTCTGATCTTCTTCGCGGCGGTCAGCATCGGTGTGGCGGCCGTACATCGGATCCTCGACCCTCGGCCGCTGGCGCAGGCCGGCCTCGGGCTGGGCGTCGCGGTGGTAGCCTCGGCCGTCAACCTCATGGTGGCCCGCATTCTGCTGAACGTCGGCCGGAAGAGCGATTCGATCACTCTGGAGGCGGACGCCCACCACCTGATGACGGATGTATGGACGTCGGTGGCGGTCATGGGCGGTGTCGGGGCCGTGGCGCTCACGGATTGGGAGGTGCTGGACCCGGTCGTGGCGCTGGCGGTCGCGGTCAATATCGTGCGGACGGGCTTTCAACTGATGCGGCGGTCGGTCGCGGGCCTGATGGATGCGGCGCTGCCCCCGGAGGAATACGAGAAGCTCTTGACGGTCCTGAACAAGTACAAGGAGCAGGGGATCCAGTTTCACGCCATCCGTACCCGCCAGGGGGCGGGCCGGCGGTTCGTGTCCATTCATGTCCTGGTCCCCGGACGCTGGACGACCCACAAGGGACATCATGTGGTCGAGGACATCGAAACGGACATCCGCACCGCCCTGTCGGGCGCGATCGTGTTCACGCACCTGGAGCCGGTGGACGATCCGCTCTCCTTCCAGGACATCGAGATCGACCGTTGAGGCCTGCTCCGGCAATTATCCCACCAGAATATTGACATCCCCCGGGCCGGAGATATCATGGTTCACGTCGTAAGCAGCAAGGAGTTGAATGTCTTGGATGTAAGGAGACATACCCATGCAGCAGCGAATGTTTCAGATTCTTGTGGCGGGCGTCCTGCTGGTTGGAATCACGAGTTGCTCCAGCCTCCAGCCGGGAGAAAAGGCCGAAGGGGCGAAAGAGGGGGAGGCCCCCGCCCAGCCGGTGTCCCTGTCGGAGGTCCCTGCCCCGGCCCGGACGGTGATTGAGAAGGTGACGGCCGGCGGCAAAATCCGGCAGCTCGAGAAGGCCGAGGAAGGCGGGCGGACGGTCTACGACGTCGAGGCGACGGTGGGAGGCCGGGAGGTGGAGTACGACATCGCCACCGACGGCACGATCCTGACATCCGGGCAGAGTGTCCCGTACGCCTCGGTGCCGCTCGTGATTCGCAACACCGCGGAGAAGTACTTCGGCTCCGCCGCGGGTCTGAAGGCCTTCGTGGAGGTCGAGGAAGGCAAGACTTTTTACGAAATCTCTGGCACCAAAGGGGGCGCGCCGATGACGGTCAAGCTCTCCGACACCGGCCAAATGGTCGAAGAAGAGAAGGAGTAATCCTGGTTGCGGGCCGGGGTCTACTCTCGGATGAGCCTTGCCGAACACATCCGAATCTACCTTTGCTGCGTGCCATGTCCACGCTTGCGTAGACCTGTTCAACTCAACGGGCAAGACATGCTTACGCAAGCGTAAGCGCGGCACCCGGCCATTATGTCCCCGAAAGGTTCCGGCTATTGCGTGTCCGGGTCGGTGCAATCCGGAAGATCCATCGGCAGCTTAGGGGCCAAATGAGGCGGCGATCATGCGACACTGGCTGTGGAACCAGCCGCCCGTGAGCACTTGGTCTGCCTGAATCGAGAGCCTGTGCTCCTGGAGAAGGGCGAAGAAGTCTTCTTCGTAGATCGGGGTTCCGAACTCGACGCTCGTAAGATATTTGAGCTTGGGTTTGGCGAGGTCCACCAGGCGGGACTTCTTCTGGAAGACGGCTTGGGCAAAGACGATCTGGCCGCCGGGCTTCAGCCACTCCTTCACCTGCTGCAGGACGGCCCGCTGGTCCTGGAGCAACATGAAGCTCATGCAGAACAAAACGCCGTCGAAGCACCCTTTCTCGGCGGGAACATAGTCTTCCGCCGACGCGTGGCAGACGTCGATGCAATCCTCAAGCTGGTGCTTGCGGATCAGTTCCCGGCAATGGTGGAGATACGCGGCGTCGATATCGATGCCCGTGATGCGGAGCTGCTTGAACCGGATGAGCGGATGGAAGGTCTCGATCATGAGGCCGTTGCCGATCCCCACGTCGAGGAGGCGACTGCCGTTCGGCACATAATGGAGAGAACCTCGATAACATGCGTTGGTGGTCCGCTGGACGAAAACCTGGTATAACCAGTTTCTCATGTGTTATGCTCCCCGTCCGTGTGTGGCAGACCGTCCGTAGCGTGCCCGGAAGGGCATAAGGGAGAGTCTCAAGTTTGAAGTCGGAAGTGTCAAGCGGCATGCCGCCACTTCAGACTTCCCCCTTGAAACTTGACACTTCCTCCGAAACGCCACACGGCGTCACCACGAGCCACTGGTATGGGTGGATTCCTCGCAGCCGCCGAACGGCACCTCCTGCGACACCCATCTCCTGCTATTGGCTCTTTTGTCGCCTTTCTCCGGTCGCTTGTCAATCCTCAATTCGTCGTCAGTAATCCAGAAAGACGATGTCTTCCGGGAGGGCGACGACGTCCCGATGCTGGGGGCCGAGGAGTCTCTTGATCTCGGTGCTGTGCTTGCCGGCGAGGGTCTTGAGTTGGACGCTGCCGAGGCTGGTGACCGCTTTGGCGGCCGTGTTGAGCAGGACGACCTCGCCGGCGTCGAAGCGGCCTTCCACACCCGTGACACCGCTGGGCAACAGACTCTTGTGATTGCGCAGAGCCTTGAGGGCACCCTGGTCGATTTGAACGGTGCCGGCAGGCTGGCTGTTGAGAATCCAGCGCGCGCGGTTGCTGAGCTTGCGCCGGGGCATGAAGATCGTGCCGAGCGGCTCCCCCGCCATGATGCGGGTGATGACGTTCTTCTCGCGGCCGTGGGCCAGGACGATCCGGCAGCCGGCGTTGGCGGCGATGCGGGCGGCTTCGATCTTGGTCTTCATGCCGCCCGTCGAGTGAACGCTGCCCTTGCCGCCGGCATTGCGAACGATCTCCTCGGTGATTTCGAAGACCACGGGGATGGGCTTCGCCTCCGGATGCTCCTGCGGGTTCTTGTCGTAGAGGGCGTCGATATCGGTGAGCATAATCAGCAGATCGGCGTCGATCTTGCTGGCGACCAGGGCGCTGAGCCGGTCGTTGTCCCCGAAGGCGGTGCCGATCTCGGCGGTGCTGATGCTGTCATTCTCATTGAGGATCGGGACGACGCCGAGGCGCAACAGGGTCTCGAGGGCGTTGCGGAGGTTCAGGTAGGTCTTGCGGTTGGTCAGGACCTCTGCGGTCAGCAGGACCTGGGCGACCTGGATTCCGTCCTGCAGGAACGCCTTGCGGTACTCCTGCATCAGCAGGGGCTGGCCGATGGCGGCACAGGCCTGCCGCAACTTCATCGCGCGGGGTTTGTCGGCGAGGCGCAACTGCCCGGCCCCCATCCCGATGGCGCCCGAAGTGACGACCACGACGTGCCGGCCGCCGTCAAGCAGGGCCTTGATCTGCACGGCCAACCCGGTGAAGTACGCGGTGTCGATCCCGCCGTCTTGGGCCAGGGTATTCGTGCCGATCTTGATCACCACGCGTTTGGTCTTGCTGAAATCACGCATAATGGCCCGCATTATACGGCCCCTGGTCCCCCCTTCAAGGCCAAAACCGACCCATGGTCGGCCGACCTTGCCCGACTTGAACACTTGACACTTCAAACTTGAAACTCCTTCCGCAATTGGCTTTGTTTCGCTCCATCGACATCGGCTTGGGATGCTGGGCCGATAGAATACTGGAATGATGGGTATTCCACCCCCCGGCCGACTCTCCGAAATTGGGTTTGTTTTGCACAATTGGCTCCGCCGAAGGCACCGGCCGCCCGGGGTGCCCTTGGACGGCTCCTGCTGGTGCGAGAAATTGGGTTTGTTTTGCACGATTGACCCTCCAGGGAACGCCGATCTCCGGATCGGCATAAGGGCAAGGATTGGGTTTGTTTGTACTGCCGCAAATTGGGTTTGTTTGGCGCAATACGCCTGAGCGCCAGGTCCGCTCGTGACTCCGCAGCCTACGGCCGTCCGGGGCCATGTCGGCAAATTGGCTTTGTTTTGCCGAAGCCTGTTGTGTGTACGATTTACCATAAGACCTTTTCCGAAAGGCACTTGCCCCTCCCATCGCTCGGGCAGAAATTGGCTCTGTTTGGCGCGGTTGCCCCTGGGGCGACTCGCCCGCCGCGCTCATTTCCGGGCGCCGTCGCCAAATTGGCTTTGTTTGTACCAGCGATCCGGGACTGGAATGCTGGAATGATGGAATAGTGGAATACTGGGATGACATGTCCGCCGAAATTGGCTTTGTTTTGCGCGAACGGCCTTCGGCCGAGTGTGAAGTGTAAAGTGTGAAGTTTGAAGTCCCGCCCATCTGCGTCTCCTGCTTGACACTTGACACTTGGAACTTCTTCAATTGGCTTTGTTTTACACTTCAAACTTCTTCCAATTGGCTTTGTTTGTACACTGCTCTTCCAACCGACTACTGACTACCGACTACCGGCTACCGGCCTTCAGGGCCTTCAGGGGCTTGGCGAAGTCTCGTCCGTCCGCCCCCGCGGGCGGCCCTACCTATTATAGACGTTTGTTGCGACCCGTATGTTGTGTAAAAACCAAAAAATCAAACAGAAATTCTTGACCCGTGCTCTCCGTACTACGACTTGTTGAAGTCTTGTTTTCTCGCGGGGATTCCTGAGGGTCAGCAGCGTAAATCGTTAAAAGTCAAAGAACTATGTCTCGCGCAAAGACGCCAAGGTCGCCAAGGTAAGATCATCGTCGCCCTCTCTTCTTGGCGCTCTTGGCGAGAGAAAGGGGGTTCATCCGATTCTTCCGTACTTCGCCCACAGGGTTGAACAGACGCAGAAGAAAAGAGGCGGTTCACGGGCGAAACTCGATGCTCGGTTCCATCCCGGGGTTGGCCGCCGTCGGAACGCACGTTCCCTGCGGGGGTCAAGAGGCGGTTGGGTTCCCAAACGCGATCTACCGCGTTTGGGGTCCCTTCATGGCCGGAGAGATTTCCGACCGGCCATGCGCGGAAGGCTTCGCCCCTGGTTCGACGGCGGTGCCATCATGAATCATCATTCATAAACAACGATCCGCTCAAAGGCTAAGGATTTTGGTCGGAGGTGGTCGATAGGAAGGTAGTTGAGAAGGAGAACTACCGTCATGCGACACCCATGGCCGAGCCAAACGCAGTTCCAGGAGTGGATGGTGGTTCCGGAGGACCGGCAGTGCGAGATGTGCGGCGGTCCCCAGCACGTCTGCGATCACCGGCACCACCGGTTCTTCACCTTGCAGGGTCCGGTGCACTTAGTAAGCAAACTGTGCCGGTGTCCCAATCCTGCCTGTGCCGGGCATCATGTCACCGTCAGTCCGCCCATGGAGTTGAATCTGACCCTGCCGTGGTGGCTGATCGGTTGGGACGTGTTTGCCTGGATTGGCCATCGGCGTTTTGCTCGGCATTGGTCCGTCCCTCAGATACGGACCGAGTTGAGCGATAGCTACCAAGTGGTGATCTCCGCCGATGCGATCGAGGACTATATCCACTCGTACCAGACGATGGTCGCGGCCCGGCATCAGGATCCGACCCAGATGGCTCAGGCTTATCGCGGCGTGAAGGATCTGATCCTTTCCATTGACGGCCTGCAACCGGAGAAGGGCCATGAGACCCTCTATGTCGTGCGGGAGCTTCGCCGCCGACGGGTCTGGTTCGCCGAATCGCTGTTGTCGAGCGGCACCGAGGAAGTCCGGCGGCTGCTGGAGCAAGCCCGGCAGTGGGCAGAGCGCTTGGGATTGCCGGTGCGGCTGTGGATCAGCGACAAGCAGGAGGCGTTCGTTTCCGGCCTGGCCCAGGTGTTTCCCGGTGTACCGCACCGGTACTGTGAAAACCATTTCCTGCGGGACTTGGCCAAGCCCGTCCTGGAGGCCGACAGCAAGGCCAAAGTGGTGATGCGACGAAAGGTGCGGGGACTGCGGAGCCTGGAGCGGGACGTCCTGTCGGACGGTCCCGAGAAGGCCGAAGCAGGCGGCAACGGGGTGGTGCTCGACTACTGTGCGGCGGTCCGGGGTGTGCTCAATGACGACCACGGCGGTCCCTTGCAGCCGCCGGGGTTGAAGATGGCCGAGGCCCTGGGTGAGATCCGGTCCTCCCTCCAGCGAAACCTGGAGGGGAAAAAAGGGGGCCGACGCCAGAGCGATTGCGGCACCTGGCGGACGCCATTGACCGGGGCCGCGCCCAAGTCCAAGAGCAACAGCAAGCCTTGAAGGGTCGTGTCGAAGACCTCCGCAAGGTTGCGGCTACGCTTGATCCCGACCGCGGCAGCGGCAAAGAGTGTCGGGCTCTCTTCCGTTCGTTGCAGCGACGCTTCCAACGATCGGGCCACCCGATGCGGCAGGCGATGGCCCAGACCATGAACGCCTTTGCCCCCGGCCTTTTCGTCGGCGAAGACCTCCCCGACCTTCCGCGTGACAATCTGGATCTGGAACGGTTCTTTCGTGGTCCCAAGGGCCACGAGCGTCGCATTCATGGCCACCGACACGCGGGCGTGCGCATCGTCGTGGAAGGACCCACCTTGGTCGCCGCGCTGGACGCCCATCTGCATCATCCCGAGACCTTCCGTGCCGAGGATCTGCGGCCCTACGCGGACGCGCCGATCCCTCCGTCTCAAGGTCAGGCCCTCCAACGCCGTCGAGTCATGCGACAGGCGCGGTCCCCCACCCAGCGGCCGCTCCTCCTCCGTCAATTGGAAAAACGCTATCAGGATTCATCTTAGCCTTTGAGCGGATCATTGTTCATAAAAGGCTGGCTTCGTCCGCCTATGGGCGGTCTGAAATCCTTCCGCCCATGAACCGACCTAACCCCGCGTCCAGACGGATGGCCCGCTGCTACGGATCGCGCTGCGGGACGAGGGGCAGCGATTACCCCCTGAACCGCCTCTTCTCTTCGCCTTGGGGGCGTACGATGCCCTCGGGCCTCTCTCCTCCTTCTTGAATCTGCGCTAATCAGGTGCGTCAGTGAAACTATCGTTGTCTTGTGATCTGAAAGGAGGTCACCATGGAATGACCCGTTTGCCAGGTAGTCTCACCGGCATGCCGCCGGGTAACCGAGTGGGGTGAAGCCCGGTGGAGGCGAAGACATGAGCCGTAGCGTGAGCGAACTCGATTTGGCCTCGGGATACGAAGTCGAGAGCGGCCAGGCTCCCTGATTGGAGGAAGCCTATCCCCGTTCATGAAGCCGCGGGTGTGTGCAGGGGGCGGGCTCTCCGGGGTAGGTAGAGACGGCGCGTGTCGAAAGAGAACGAGGGGAACTGAGAGACCCTTTTCGGTCCCAGGTAAGCTGGAAGCGGGACAGGGGAATCCATAACCCTGGACCGTGCCGGAAAGGGAGTCGGAGGGGTTC
The DNA here is from genome assembly GCA_964354535.1 of uncultured Pirellulales bacterium. Lineage (GTDB taxonomy): Bacteria > Planctomycetota > Phycisphaerae > Sedimentisphaerales > Anaerobacaceae > PLanc-01. The sequence goes on along the minus strand of CAYHAJ010000124.1, from coordinate 5,492 downwards.
ATCGTAGCGTTGAAACGGGGTAATGCCTGTGGAGCGAAGGAGCCCTGACGGAATCGCAGCGAACGCAAAAGAAGAGGAGACCCGCTTGCAAGAGAATCTTGCTACTACGGAGCAGCCGGACGACCTGCCCGAGACGTTTCGCGTCAACGGCGGGGGTCTGCCGGGGAACGTCTTTTCTGTGAGGCAGAAGCTCTACCGCAAGGCGAAACGGCAGCCGAGCTTTCGGTTCTATGCTTTGTATGACCGCGTCTACCGCGGGGACGTGCTGCAAGCCGCCTGGCAACGGGTGCGCGCCAACCAAGGCGCGCCCGGTGTGGACGGCCGAAGCATCGAAATGGTGGAGAAGTCCGAAGGCGGGGTGCAGGGTTTTCTGGAGGCGATCCAACGATCGCTACGGGATAAGACCTACCGCCCGCAACCGGTGAAGCGGGTGTACCTTCCCAAAGCCAATGGTCAGCCGCGGCCGCTGGGTATCCCGACCGTGCGAGACCGCGTGGTGCAGACGGCGGTACTGCTGATCCTGGAGCCGCTCTTTGAGGCGGACTTCCTGGACGGCTCGTAGGGGTTCCGGCCGCACCGCAATGCCCATCAGGCGTTGGCGGAGATTCGGCAGAATCTGGAGCAGGGGCGGCGGGAGGTGTACGAGGCGGATCGGAGTCGCTACTTGGATCCTGCTTCATACTACACCTCCGTTGATGAAGACTGGGTAAAGAGGGTTGGTTGTGCGTCTAACACCTTTATTCGTAAGCCTTTACGTCTCCCGCACCGGATGTGGACCGCCTCCAGTTGGCCGAGCTTTACACGCTGCAAGACCGTTTGGCGGGAAACACCGAGGAGGCGGGTGGCTTCTATCATCGGAACGAAGCCTGCCGGAGCCGTCTCCACAAAGCGAGATCGTAGCTCTTCATTAACCCGAATGCGCCACGGGGCTCCTGGCGTGAGCTGGTGGCCGCCAATAAAGCCCTCGGCCAGCCAACGGTGAATCGTCGAGGGGGCCAGGCCGAGGATCTCGGCCACTTTCTGTATGGTCACCAGATCGCCCTCCTTGTTCGCGGTCGAAGGGTCGTACCGGGCGATTTTCCGATGCCGGCGAAGGCTGCCGACCTGATTGGCGGTAAATCGTTGTCCCGTGGCGGTACGCCGGCCTTGGCGGTTGAGAATCCCGGCCATGACGGCGTCATCATAATGGCAAGCCAGACGACGAAGTAAATCAATGGTCTCTTCGTCGGTTCGGATCGCCGGCTGGCGACAGACGCGTAGATCGACGTTCAACTCCCGGACCGCTCCTCCACGCCAACGGAGAAGAAGGTGGGCAGTACTGTGCGTATCAGACTTTTCCAGGCGAATATTTACTTCTTCTAACAGGAGGTGCAGGAGTTCCTTCCGATCCCGATCGGTGGTGGTCGGCGCGTCCCAGACCCGTTGCAGATCCTGGCCCAATGTACGCAGATGTTCCCGTTGCTCGTCGGTCAGGGATTCTGGCCGTTGCTGTTCTTGTCGAGCCAACTCGGCGCGGGCGCCCGCCTGTTCGTTGAGCCGTTGTTCCCATTCCGCTTCCAGCGTGCGGGCCACTAGGCGATTTTCCGGTTCCACCGAACGGTACCGCCGCTCGGCCCGTTGGGCTTCATACTCGGTACGTTCGACTTGCCGTTGCCATTGTTGCAGGGTGGCCTGATATTCGGCCTCACATTGTTGCTCGGCCTGCAAGGCCGCTTCCATGCCGGCCGGAGTCACCGCTTCGAGAAAGGCAGCGGCCACGGCCTTATCGATCCGCAAGCCGCCCACCCGGAGACAACGTTCGCCGCGGCCGTTCACCACTTGGTTGTTGCCGCAGTAGTAACCGGGGGTCCCGTTCTTGCCTTGATAATAGACATGCAGGCGCCGACCGCAGCGTCCGCAGGTGGCTAAGCCTTGCAGCAACGCCATGCCTTCCCGCACCGCTCCGGGGTTGTGGGGTCCCGGACGCGTGTTCTTCTCGATTCGTTCCTGATTCATCTGGTAGGTCTTCCAGTCGATATAACCCTCGTGGTGTCCCGGAAGCAGTATACCCCATTCGCCTCGGGGCAGTCGCCGGACGCGTTTCTTGAGTTGTCCCTGCGGAGCCACATACGTCTCCTGCTGGGACCGGCCGTAGACATACGCCCCACCATAAACCGGATTCGTCAGGACTCCATGAATAGCAGGGTAGGTGGGAACTGTCCAGCGAATCTCCGCGCGGGGGGTTTGTCGGGAAGGAAACAGCAGTTGTTGTGCGCGGAAGTAGAGCCAGACACGACGCACAGAACCGAACTCCGCGAACCTCTCGAAGACGCGGCGAATGGCCTCCGTGACGGCTTGGTTGGGATTCATACGGATTTCTCCATCGCGCTCCCCCCATTCGAACCCCACCGGCAGACCCCGCCGCAGTTCGCCGCGGGCCGCCTTGTTGCGGATGCCTCCGTTAAGCCGAGCACGAATCACATGTAACTCAGCCTCGGCCATCGTGCCTTTCAGGCCCAAGAGGAGCCGGTCGTTGAACAGCCCGGGATGATACAGTCCATCCTCGTCGCCGATGAGGGTATCGGTGACCCCGCACAAGTCCAGCAGTCGATACCAGTCGCTGTTGTTGCGGGCCAAGCGGGACACTTCGATCGACAAAATCAGACCGACGTTGTGCAACGCCACATCCGTAAACATCGTATCAAACCCATTTCGTTCCACTAGCCCGTCCGCCGATTTGGCCAGATCCGCGTCTACCACTTTGATCCGATCATTGGGCCAGCCCAGGTCCCGGGCTCGTCCGATGAGCTGATACGGGCGGTCGGTAGACTCTCGGTTATGCTCGACTTGAGCGGCGGTGGATTGTCGGATGTAGATGTAAGCCAAGCGCTGCTGATGGGCCGTTGAGACTTTGCTATTGTTCATGAGCGTTCTCCTTTTCGCTGGGCCGTGGGTCTTGTGGGGGGCGGATCGCTTTGGCCATCAATACGGACAGCTTGGTCCTCACTTCCGTTCTGAGGGTGGCGTCGAGCTGTCTCCAGATGGGCGCGACATCCGAATTGACTCTCGGGTCCAGGTCCCACAGGGTTCCTTGTTCCATGGTCGGTATCCTTCTTGTGCGGTTCCGTTGCGGTCGTAGCGCAGCTCATTCTATGCACAAGGGAATCCACGACAATGCGTGCTCGCAACAGGGTATGGTAGGAGGCCACTGTCGGCGCGGGAGAGCGGATGGGCCTGGTCTCCGCTTGCTCCATCGGGGCATTCGTCCACGCGGCGGGAATCAAAGTGCGGCTGTTGTCCGGTAAGACAAGAACCAAATACAGGATTCCCTTTCGCTGTATCTGGCCGAAGACCTTCAGCTCTTGGCTCTGCAGCGGATGGTGGGGACGAATGACAGTGACTTTGTCGGGCACCTCGATGTGGGTAGTGTGACGTACGGTCCTTCGACACGATTCCTCACGATAAGCTGAGGGCGTGTGTCTGTAAGCGGGTGTCGGACCGTAGCGTCCTGCCCCTGATGCGGAGGTGGCTGTCGGCGGTCGTGGTGGAAGCGGGCGAAGGGCCGGACGAGCCACCAAAAGGTAGTCGGCCCCAGCAGGGGACGCCACAGGGTGGGGTGATCTCGCCCGTGCGGGCGAATCTGTACCTGCACTGGTTCGACTACCAGTTCCATCGGGAAGACGGCCCGTATCGCTGGGCCCATGCCCGGCTGGTGCGGTACGCCGACGACTTCGTCATCTTGGCGAAGTACGTGGGCGGACGCCTCGAGCGGTTTGTGGCGCAGACGTTGCAGGAGTGGATGCAATGGCAGGTGAACCGGGAGAAGACCCGTACGGTGAAGTTGCAGGAATCCGGCGTGGGCTTGAACTTCCTGGGTTACACCTTCCGCTACGACCGCGACCGGTACGGCGGCAAGGAGCCCTACCTGAACCTGATTCCCAGCGAGAAATCGCTGCAACGGGTGCGGGACCGACTCCAAGAGATGACCGACGCGAGTAAATGCTTTGTGCCGATCCGGCGGCTGGTTGAACCGATCCATCGGATGCTGCGGGGCTGGCAGGGGTACTTCGCGCAAGGGGATCCCCGTGACGCCTACCGGGACGTGGACAGCTACACTCTGCGGCGGCTGCGCATCCATCTGCGCCGGCGTAGTCAACGCGGGTACAAAAGACCGAAAGGCGTGACGTGGTGGGACCATCTGCAACGACTGGGGTGGATTCCGCTGCAAAAGCGACCGGTGCGGTCGTGACAGCCGAACGAAGAACGATCCGTGAGAGCCGGATGCGGGAAATCCGCCCGTCCGGTTCGAGGAGGGAGGACTGAGCGGCTGCCCAGTCGTTCAGTCCTCTACTCTACTGAAATCTGCGGCTCAATAACGCTTTATCCTGCAAGGACTTGGCGGCATGTCTTGCCGGGAATTGTCAACTGCGAACTGAAAACCGGTCTCCGACACGGATTCACGCGGATGAACACGGACTTCCAACCGACTACCGGCTACCGACTACTGTTTCTCCACCGCGAACCACGCGAAAAAGAGGGGAGATGAACCGCCGATGAACGCGGATGAACGCGGATAACATCCTATGCGGAAACGAGTTACGACCGCCTTCCGCCTTCCTCGCATGTCCCCGCATTCTCTACCTTCCTACGTTCTTACCTACTCACCTTCTGTCCTTTAGCGGCGTCCCGCCGCCGTCCCCCGTCCCCCGCCCCTCCGGCCTCTGGCCTTCCTCCCGTGACCTATCACATATCGCTTGTCACCTACCGCAAAAACGTCTTGCCCGCGTCTTTCTGCTTGCTTCTACCGCCGATTTCCCCCAGAATACCTCTACCTACTTGGATGAAGCATCTTTGACGGAACTGTAACGAAATGGTTGGCGTGAGGCCCGAAGCGGAAGGATGAACTGGAGAAAAGTGCCTGCAAGCGTTGATTCTCCCCGTCCGCCCGGCCAAGCGCGGCGCCAAGCGGGAGTCGAAGAGGAATTAAGTATGGTGTCCCCTGATTCCCCTGATTCCCGGTGTCCCCTGATTCCCGGTTATCCTGTGGAAGGAAACAGCATTGGCCACGAAGTACAAAGAGAGGATAGTCGCGTTCGTTGATATTCTCGGCTTCTCTCAGTTGGTTGAGTCAGTCAGGCTACGGAAGTGCCCTGATAGGATTCTGGATAAACTTGAGGCTGCCTTGAATGAAGACGTATTGAAGCACTGGCGGAAAGAGTCCAAGTACGAGTTGGATGAAAAACATACCATACGGATGTTCTCAGATTGCATCTGTGTGAGTGCGGCCCCCGAAGTATTGGGCTTCCAGACTGTCGTCTACAGACTGGCTTGTGTACAAGCAGCCATGATCAGCCATGGGATCCTGTTGAGGGGTGCTATTACTAAGGGAAGACACTACGAATCATCAACGCTTATCTTCAGCGAAGCGCTCGTACGCGCGTACAACCTCGAGAAGAACGTGGCACAGTATCCACGAATCATAGTGGATGCTCCAACTGCTGATTGGTTCCTCA
>CAYHAJ010000123.1:0-11008 GCA_964354535.1 uncultured Pirellulales bacterium | reverse complement strand
GACGCTACTTTGCCGATAGCATCGGCACAACAAGGAACATCCTGCGATTGCGGATTGCGGATTGCGGATTGCGGATTGATGACAGAAGCGCCGGAGGGCTCGGCCGCCTTGGTCGGCCCGGCAGACGGAATCGCGCGTTTGCCGGTCGTTTCGAGACGGATCTGACCTGCCCCTTTGCCGGCAACCTTGCCAACGATTGTTGCCGCTGACACACCGCGAGTGTGGAGGGCATCAAGCAAATCGGCTGCTCTGGCCTGCTCGATCGCAATCAGCAATCCGCCGGAGGTCTGGGCGTCGTAGCACAGGTCCACCATCTCCGGGGGCAGCGAATCCGGGGCGACCACACGGCGGCCGCACGATTCCTTGTTTCGCTCGATGGCCCCGGGCAAGATCCCGGCGGCCACGTACTCAAGCACACCTTCAAACAGGGGCAGATCGTCCCAGACGATCTGGACGTCCACGCCGCTGGAGCGGGCCATCTCGGCCAGATGGCCCATGAGACTGAAGCCGGTGACGTCCGTGCAGGCGTGGGCGCCGAACTGAACCATCAGTTCCGCCGCCGTCTTGTTCAGCGAGGTCATCGACGTGGCGACCGCCTGGATGCTTTCCGGCCCGGCTCGGTCGATCTGGGCCGCGAAGGCGACAATACCGGTGCCCAGCGGCTTGGTGAGGATGAGCACATCGCCCGGCCGTGCACCGGCATTGGTGACGACGCGGTTCTTGTCGATGATCCCCGTGACCGCGAAACCGGCCTTGATCTCGGCGTCATTGATGCTGTGACCGCCGACGATGGCGCAGCCCGCCTCATTCATCTTGTCGATGCCGCCGGCGAGAATCTGAAACAGAACTTCATCCGGAATCTTTCGCGCCGGGAAGCCCACAATGGAAAGAGCCGTCAGCGGCGTACCGCCCATCGCGTAGACATCGCTGACGGAATTGGCCGCGGCGATCTGGCCGAAGGTGTACGGATCGTCGACCGCCGGCGTGAAGACGTCCACCGTCTGGACGAGGGCCTGGCCGTTGCCCATGTCATAAATGCCGGCGTCATCCCCCGCCGGTACGCCAACCAGGACGCGGGGATCGTCAATGGTGGGCAGGTCCGCCAGGACCTTTTTCAGAAACGCCTGGTCGATCTTCGAGGCACAGCCCGCCTTCTCCACGAGCTTCGTCAATCGCACCGCGCCGGTCGGACTTTCCAGCCGCTCGCCCGCACAGGAGCAGACGTTCTTTTCTTTGAATAGAGGACAAGGGCAAGGCTGTTTCGGGTCGCAGATGCAGTGCCCCAGCCGGATGGACCGTTGCATAACCCGTTTTCGTCGTTCCATGTTGATCATCATTGAATCCTTGATTCTCTTGTCATCCTGAGCGAAGCGAAGGATCTGGGCCGCGAATTGAATGGGACCCATTGCCAATCGATCCTTCCCATCCGTAGGCCAGATGCTTCACTCCACTTCGTTTCGTTCAGCATGACAACAACATCGGTCAGTAGGAATCGTGTTGTCGTCGCGCCAAGAGCGCGGCGCCGAGCGCCCCGGTCATCTGCGGCTCGGGCGCTATGGCGACCGGGTGGCCGAGAGCCGTTTGCAGGGCCGTCTCCATACCGGAGATGCGGGCCACGCCCCCGGTGAAAACAATCGGCGATTCGACATGCCGCCCGGCCATGGCGACAATCCGCGCCGCGATGGCTGTCTGCACCCCTGCGACAATATCCGCACGGGCCCGGCCACCGGCCAGCAAACCGATGATCTCCGTCTCGGCGAACACCACACACATACTGCTGATGGCGGCGGGACTGCCACTCTTTGCCGCCATGGGCCCAAGGTCGCCCAAAGAGAGGCCGAGCCGGTCCGCCACCACCTCAAGGAACCGCCCCGTGCCCGCGGCGCAGCGGTCATTCATCGCAAAGTCACGAACCCTGCCGTTTCGATCCAAGCGCACCAGCTTACTATCCTGGCCGCCAATATCAATGACCGTCATGGCAGCAGGTATGAGATGACGTACCCCCACGGCGTGGCACGTGATCTCCGTGATCGTCGTGTCGGCGATGGAGATCGCGTCGCGGCCGTAGCCTGTGGCGATAATGCGACGAACATCCGATCTGTTAACGCCGCTCTCCGCCAGGGCCTTTTCGAAGAGTCGGCAAGCGAGCCGATCCTGTTCGACACCCTGGTCCGCCTGCCCCTTGGCAACGATCTCCAAACCGTTGTCGCCGATCAAGACCACCTTGATCGTGCGCGAGCCCGCGTCGATTCCCGCGTACATCATCTGCTTCTCCGATTTTGAACCGTCTCCACGAGCGCCTCCAGCCGGGTCCGCAACGTTGGTTGTATGGCATCGGTCAGGGGGGGCACCTCGATCTCCAGCACAGGAAACCCACACTCCTCACGGACGATTTCGCCGATAATCTCGCCTTCGAGGACACAATGGCTCGCACCGGGGATGCGGGAGACGAGCACCGCTTCGGCATCGAAGCGGCGAATCTCCGCGACAATCCGTGCCGCCCGGTCGGCCGCTGAGCCCACCATGGGATCGGCTAAGGCCATCTGCGCCAGCGCCTCCATCGGTGGCACCTCCTGTGGGATCGGGTCCAGGGCGTGGGCAAAGAGATACTCGGTGCCGCAAATTCGCCCGTCGCAATCCTCCAGAAGGTTCATGACCTGCAAATCCGCCACCGGGTTCACCCAGAAGATGCGGGGGGCGTCCACGGGCAGGAATCCCACCCCGCCTGCAACCCTGAGGTTGACCTCATCCAACAACTCCTGCAGGACAGCGACTGTTTCATCCTGGTCCGAGCAGAAGTGGATCGCCAGCATCTCCGCAATGAGCATCTCCAGAGCCGGCATCGGACACGGCGTCGCCGTGAACACCAAATACCGGAGCTGGGCCAGCAGCGACCGAACGTGATTCGCTTTCGCGATTCCCCGGACAAGGGCCTCGTCATCGAGAGAGCGCCCGGCCAGATCCTGCAGAGCGATTCTGACCCGTTCCAGCTCCGACTTCACAAACTCGACTTGGCTGCGCGGCGCCGAGAATCCGCCGGGCAGGTGTACGACCTCTTCACCCTCTTCTGGGGAACGTCGATGCGGGATTTCCCACCAGAGGATCGGATGTCCCAGGCCGTTGAGGCGCTGGGCGATAGCGGAGAAGTCATCGCACGTCGCCCCGACGCTACACGTCAGCAGATCGGGAATCGGAAAATGCGCCTCCGTAACGAATGCACCGAGCATGGCGCGTACCGGACAAAACGACTCGTCGATCCCGAGAGAATCGGCAATCTGGAGCAATCCGGAATTCACCTCCATGACGCACGGAATCCACCAGGCTCCATCAGGATAGAAGGCTACAAGATTATTGAGGCTGTACGCCATCACGGGGACCGTTCCCAGGTCCTTCATGGCACCGACAAGCTTTTTGCCGGCATCACGTGCGACCCGGAGCCGATCCTCTTCCGTCAGCAGGAAATTCCACAGACGCAGGGCCGCCGGCGAATTGTCGAACCGCAGCTTCAGCAAGCGTGTATCGCCGTTGTCCACGTGCCGACCGAGCGGACCCCCATACGCGGGCTGCGGCACGCCCTCAGCCTGCCAACGCTCGTATTGGGCGTCCCATTCCTGGAGCGTGATTTGTCGGGGCGTGTCGCTCACACGAAGGTCTCCAGAAAGGCGCGGACGCGGTTGCGGACTCGGACCACCTCGATCTCGCCCTCGCCTTCGCTATCGAGCCGAAGGACCGGCAGTCTGGCCCACTCCTTCAGTCGCGGGAACTCCGCATGCCATTTATCACACCACACATAGTGGTGAAAGATGATGCCGCGGGCCCCAGTCTGCGCCAACTGCTCTTCGAGCCACTGGTACAATTCGCTGTTCGGCCGCCGCGCGGCATCCGGGATACAAAAGTAGGCTTGCGCCAGTTCCATCAACGGGTCTTCGGCGAGCCGCCGGCGGTCGAACGGTCCACACACGCCCCGCTGCCCCGTCTCGGTGGCGTCGAGCACGATCCGCCCGCCGCAGTCCCGGACAATATCAAACAGGGCGTGGTCCCGCTGCATCAGAGGGCCACCCACAAGGGCAAGGGGCACGGCGGCACGGTTGTAGGGTGTGCCGTGCACACCATTTCCATGTGCCTGATCGAGCATGATGCGTATGAGATCTTCCTTACCTGGCTCACGTCCGCCAAGCCGAACCAGGAACCGGCCAAGGCGTTTCAACTCGTCCAGATACAACCTCTGGGCGGCGACAGTCTGCCACGTACTCGGCATGTTCAGCAGGAAAGCCGGCGTATTGACCCTCCGCACCAAAAGATCGAAAACCCTCCGCATCTGGTCACACATCGTGGTGACTATGACACCGTCAATATCATCGCTCGCGGCCACCTCGTTGACAAACGCGCGCGCATATGGGCAGAGCCCCTCCATCCGGGGGATGGTTGATGCCCCTTCGACCGGCAGCGGAATCAGCCGTCGCGGCCGCAGCCCGTGCGCGGCGATCCACTCCGCCGGCACGTAGGGACAGGTATACACGATGATCTTCTCTGATTCTGCCATGCTCATGTACCCGCCCTCTGACGAACCGTCTCGAACAGGGCCTCGACGCGCATGGCGATCCGCGCCGAGTCGGAGGGCGAATAATCCGTCTCGATCCGCAGGTACGGAACGCCGAGGTCGCTCTCCGCCAGTTTCTTCACGAAGTACGATTCGACGTCATACGTGAGGCACGCCTGCCAGATCAGATCGATCACACATTGAGCATGATACTGTCGAGCGAGGTCCCGCAGGACATCCAACCGTCGGCTGTTCTTCGTCATCACCGAGCACGGCAGGCGAAAGTACTTCTCGGCCAGGGCGACCATCGGATCGGCGGCGGTCTCCTCCACATCTTCCAGGATGGGCTTGAGTCCCGTACAGTTGTCCATGCAGACGACCAGACCACCATGCGATTCGATGATCTCGACCACGCGCTCAGCCCCATGCACGACCGGCACACCCGTCATCAGCACGCGAACCTTCTCGTAGGGTGGGGCTTGCCCCACCGATCTCTCCGACCCGAGGGGGTTCTGGTGGGGCAAGCCCCACCCTACGTACAACTCCAGCGCCCGGGTGTACTGGGCGAAGTCGGCGCAGAGGCCGGAGATGTTGCTCTTGAATTGGAGCAACTGCCGGCCGGTCAAGGGCGGGCAATCCATCTTCATCAACTCCGCCAACTGCCGCCGCAGGGCCCGCTCACGATTCATCGTCTGGATCGCCTGCCGGATTTTCTCCTCGGTGATCGTGACGTGAAAGGTCTCTTCCAGCCGGGTCTTGAATTTATGTAGCTCGCTGGCCCAGTGGGCCATGGCGTCGGTGTCATGGGGTTTCTGGGGCAATTCCAGGATGTGCATCGTACGGGTCTCGGCCATCAGCTCGTACATCTTCTTTTTGCCGTCGCAGGTCGTCTCGGCGACAATCATATCGGCCATTTCGAGAAAGGGGTTCTTCTTCTGCACGTGGTAGCCGTAGGTCGATTTGATGAGCGGGCAGAGGTTCGCCGGCAGGTGCTCTTCCGCCGGGCCGATCATTTGAGCCGAGCCACCACAGAGGCAGACGGGTACCGCGTCCGCCGCCATGATGAGCTCCCGCGGCGTGTATTCGCACATGATCCCGACGATGCGCCGGCCCTTGGCCTTGGCCTCCGTGGCGTACTGAAGGCAATTCGGAATCATGTTCTCGAACCAAGCCCAGGGCTGGGTGGCAGCGTCAAACGAAGCTTGGCGATGGTCTTCTACGCATCCGATGGAGCCATCGCCAATGCCTGCGGCCTTGACGCTGCCACCCGACCTTGCCGACCTACACGTCGGTTGTGACGGATGGCACGGATCGGTCGCGACTACCTTGATCTCCACGTCGTCGTAGCACTTGCCCATATCATCCTCTCTTTCGCGTGACGAACAGGCCCTGGGCGATCTTGCCCGCATGGGCCAACTGTTGCATGAAGGCCATCTCCCCTGCCATCGCCTTCATCATGTCTTGATCGAAGCCGATAATCTTCAGAGCATCGTAGGTCAACTGCATGCCCAGCATGTTCAGATACAGGTCCATGTGCGGCGCGAATCGGCCGGTGTCTTTCGCAACGAGCACGTCGCAGCCGTTGGCCTTCAGCAGATCACAATAGCCGCCGATGGTCTGGACGTTCGGGAACTTCATGAACCGCAGATATCGCTCGGCCTGCGATGGTGACAGTTCTTCGTCGCCCTCCACCCAGTCGGTAAAGGCGATGGTCCCGCCCGGGTGGACGATCCGGGCCGCCTCGGCGATCAGCCTGGCCTTGTCCACCACGTAGCACCACGCGTCTTCGCCCCACACGAAATCCGCGCTGCCACTCTTGAGCCCGCTGCGGCAAACGTCGGCCAGAGTGAACTGGATTCGGTCGGCCAGACCGGCCTGCCGACAGCGCTGCCGGCCCTGCTCGACGACCGTCTCGGTGGCGTCCACGCCGGTCATGCCCGCGACGTTGCGAAAGCGAACGAGAAACCGCATCCCCGCCCCGTTGCAGCAGCACAGATCGACGCCCCTGGTCCCGGCGCCGATGCCGGCCTGCTCGGCCAGATCCATGGAGGAAGTGAAGCCCCCGATATGGATCTGCTCGCCCATGATCAGTTCCCACAGCCGCCCTTCCGGCCCGCCGTACACCGCCTGCACGTCAGCCAACCCGATGCCCTCAACACTCTTCATGGTCATCTCTCCGCATGCGGCCCATAAAAAAGGCGGGCCAGAGTTGTCTCTGAGCCCGCCGGTACACGCTGGACTTGCGAAGTCTCTACTCGATGGAGTGCCACGTCCTTTCGTGCTTGACTTCAAGGGGCCCCAGGTCAAGCTCGATCTGCACCTGGAACTTGCCCTTGAAATCCGATGGCACTCGCCACGAGTACCGGCAGGCGCCACCTCAGCCATACTGGAATTTGTCGGTCACCAACACGGTTCCTTTCTCATCCACGATTTGGAGCGAGGGCGCCGGCGCACGCCTGCCGTTGCGCTGACAGCCCGCCTGGTACTGTTCTCCCGCACAGCCGACAAGGACCGAATTGACCGACACCAGCCCGGGGCTGATCTTCTGTACCTCCGCCTTCACGACGAAAGGAGGACCGATTCTGATGGCGGTCGTCTCTCCCGGCTGGATGACGAAGGACTCGAGCGATCCCAGACAGGTGAAGGCCGAAGAAAGACTGGACGAGAACGACCATGTGTCTCCGAAGGCATCCTTATTCTCCCAAGTAGCATGCACCGCCTTGTAGCGGCCTGCCGGCAGTTGCCACTGGTGGCCGCGCAGGTACTGTTCTGAAGCGTCGGACCATAGTTTCAGTCCCACGGTCGCGTGATTGGGCTCGATCGCGAGAGTGCCGGATTCCGGCTGAGTCCGGGTGAGCGTGAGACTCGTCCCATCGGGCGCGATATCAATCGCATAATAGGTGTTCGCCATCTGGAACAAGTGCCCCAGGGGCATGACCTCGGACTGTCCATACGGCGAAAACTGGAATTGTCCGTCGCGAGTCCGATCGATGGCGAACACATCGGACCCAGGGCACCGCCACGCGCGGTCGAGGGGTAGCGACAGGAAGGAACGGAACTGGTCGTCGCAGTCGCCATCGACCACCGCCACACGATAGGTTCGGCCCTCCACCCGTAGCTTGCCCGTCCTGAAAGATGCAGGGCGAGTGAGCAACAGCCCTGGTGCATCCACACGGTAACAGTCCACATAGAACCCACTCTCGGCCGTGCCGGCACTATCCGGGAAGGCCAGTGAAATCGGGCCAAATCGCCACGTATCGCTGCTATCCCTCGTTCCGCGCATGCTTGTCGCTTCCAGGCACCTCTCCTGCGCCAGAACACCGTCGCCGTCTGTGTCCAGACATAGGCTGGGCTTGTCGGACAGGTTCACCACGAGTGGGATTCGCCGAGCGCCGCTCTTCATCTCATAGTAGCAGGGCCGGCTAAAACCGGCCGGCAGATCTCGCACACCCTCCGGCCGGGCGGGCAGAGGTTTGAGCATCTGAACCGCAAGCCCCACTAACTGGCTGTCTGCCGGAACCTTGCTCCGGACTAGTTTGCACCGGCCTTCCTCGATGGACTCGCCGCTCAAGAGCAGCCAGAGTGTCCCTCCGCCAAAGGCGATGAGCACAAATAGGATGATCCCGTACCGCTTTCTCATGACCGCACGAATGCTCCGCCCCGGCCTGGTAAGCCGTTACAGGGAGTGCCAGGTCCTGTCCTGCTCGACTTCGAAGGGGCCCAGGTCCATGTCGATCTGCACCTGGAACTTGCCCCTGAAATCCTCTGGCACTCGCCACGAGTACCGACAAGTACCGCCTCAACCATATTGAAACTGTCCGGACGCCAGCGGCGTTCCGGCCTCATCGAGAATCTTCACTGGTGGCCCTGGGATTCTCTGGTTGTTCTTCAGGATAGCATTCTGATACATCTCCCCCGCCCGGCCGAACAGGCGTAAGGCGATGCGCACCTGTCCCGCGTGTATCTCAACCTCGGGTCTGACCTGCAAAGGAGGCCCCACTTCAATGGTAGTGGTCTGGCCCCGCGGGAGCCGGATCCGCGCCAGTTGGCCCCAGGGTCCCCAACTGCGAAGTTGCCAGGTAGAGCCATCGTGTTCGCCGGTCAGGGTCAAAGAGGTGGGCCGGTACGCGTGTCCGCGAACGGCAACCGGCGGCGCTCCGGAGCGCAGGATCATACCCCTCCCGAATCTGCCGGCAAGTTGCAGTTCCGCGTCCGGCGTGGCGAGCACCACCGCGCCCTTTCTCTGGGCGATGAAACACACGCTCACGAGCGCCACGGCAATAACGCCGAGCAGAAGAAGAGTGAGCCTGTCCCTCATGCGCTCATCCCTCCGCAAAACGGCACAGACAAATCGCCCCTGTCGGACCGGAATCCGAACAGGGGCGTTCCATACGGTCGGCCGAAACGGCGTCGAGCCGACGACCTGCTATAGGGTGTTCCAAGGGCGGTCGTGTTTGACCTCGATGGGGCCGAGGTCGATATCCACCTGGACCTGGAACTTGCCCGTGAAATCGTTTGGTACTCGCCACGAGTACCGGCAGGTACCACCTCAGCCATACCGGAAACTGTCCTCAGCAACGACCTGGCCCGCTTCGTTGACGATCCGCACGCCGGGAGCCGACTGCGCCGTTCCATTCTTCTTGACGACCGGCCGGTACTGCTCGCCCGCCTGGCCCTCCAGGATCAGCCCAATCGACACCTCGCGATCCGCCACCTTCTGGACGTCGGTTTTCACGAGGATCGGCGGGCCCGCCTTGGGACCGTTGGGTTCCGCCGAGACCCAGCCCCCGCCGGCCTGATCGAGTCCCCAGGTCGTCCCGCTGCTGTCGGTGCGGGACAGCGACGATGACCCTCCCATCGGTTGGGCTATCGGCTGCACCGCAGACGGCGCGGGGCCGGTCATCGACTTGAGCAGGAGAACCGCGAGCAAGGCTATGCCCAGAAGACCGACTAATAGCAGACGTGTGTCTTTCATAGTAGTAGCCCTCACACTTTCATCGATTTGTACCACGACACCCAACGGATGTCAACCAGCAAATGGCCGATATTCCTGAAATCGACTTGTCTGGCCCTACCCGGCCGGTACAATACGGGCAGCCGGCCCCAGGCGGTGCGGGAGCAAACAAGAATCGCGGTCCGGCCGGCAAAAACGGCGGCCAGACCACCCTGATGAGGCTTTGGAACAGGTCATGGATGCACAGACCCAACAACTGATGCGGCGCGTTCCCTCCGTGGATGCGGTCTTGAAAGAGCCGGAACTGGAGGCTCTGGCGGCCGAATACGGACGACGGCCGGTCGCGGATGCGGTCCGTGAGGCGGTCGAAGAGGTCCGCCGCCAGCTCTTGGCCCAGTCGGCGTGGCGAGGGCGTCCCGCCCTTGTGAAAGAAGAGCAAGGCCAGGATGGCCTCGCCACGGAGGAGCTGACGATCCGAAGCCGCATCGTAGCCGCCGCCAAGGACCGGATTGCCACGATGATGCGACCGTATCACCGCCGGGCCGTCAATGCTACGGGGATTATCCTGCATACCGGCCTGGGCCGGGCGGTCTTGTCCGCCAAGGCGCTGGATCAGATTCAACAGACGCTGCAAAGCTACTCGCTGATCCAAGTGGACCAGGAGACCGGCAAGCGCTCCCGGCGCGACGAGCGGATTGAATGGCTGCTGCAACGGCTTACCGGTGCCGAAGCGGCGACGGTCGTGAACAACAACGCCGCGGCCACCGCTATCGTGCTCAACAGCGTGGCCAAGGGCAAGGAAGTGATCGTCTCGCGCGGCCAGCTTGTCGAAATTGGCGGCTCGTTTCGCCTGCCGGAGGTAATGGCCTTCAGCGGCGCCAAGCTCGTCGAGGTCGGCACGACCAATAAAACCCATCCGCGTGATTATGAAAACGCCGTTACGGAAAATACCGCCGCGATTCTCCGCGTACATCCGAGCAACTACAAAATTCAGGGATTCTCCTCCGAAGTCGCCTTGGAGGAGATGGTGGCCATCGCGCATAAGCATAATCTGGTGATGATCGATGACGTGGGGGCCGGGGCGCTGATCGACTTTTCCCAGTTCGGGTTTGAGCCTGAGCCGATGCTGGCGGACTCGATTCGTCAGGGCGCGGATATCGTAACGTGCAGCGCCGATAAGCTGATCGGCGCCTCGCAAGGCGGCCTGATCCTGGGCAAGAAAACGCTGATCGAGGCGGTGCGCAAGAACCAGTTCGCCCGGATCGTCCGCGTAGGCAAGCTCACGCTGGCCGTTCTGGAGGCGACGCTCAAGCTGTTCCTGGACGAGAGCGTCGCCCTGCGCGAAGTGCCCACGCTCCAGATGCTCCGGCGCAGCACCGACGACATCCGGGAGCACGCCGAGCGGCTCGCGTCGCAGCTTCAGGAGAAGAACCTCCCCGCGACAGTGGCTACCGCGAGCGGCTTCTCCGAGATGGGCAGCGGCTCGTTGCCCACGCAGAACCTCGCGACAACCC
>CAYHAJ010000122.1:0-12013 GCA_964354535.1 uncultured Pirellulales bacterium | reverse complement strand
TTAGCCTTTTGTCTGGGCCCGCCATACTACGAAGTCTGGGCCGCCCCGCTCGACCCCAATGTGTCTGCTCTCGAAGCTCTTGGTCCCGGTCGAACATTCGAGGAGCACTGTCAAGAAATGGTGCGGCTTTGCACCCGCAGGGTCGAGGCCGACCCACAGGATGCGTACGCCTATTGCGACCGTGCTCGCTATTACGATTACGTACACGACCGGGCAAACGCGAATGCCGATATGAGGCGGTGGTCCGTCGTCATGGGCGGAGGCATGTCTTACGATGTGCAGTTGGCCATGCCCGGTGACTTCCGGCGTGTCATCAACATGCCATTTGATTGTCAAATCGTCTTCTCTGCAGAGAGACCTGTAAATGAGATTCCGGTACTGTGTGTTGCCTTTGGGCATAAGGGAAGGTGGGAAATGAAGCTGTTTGAGATTCCAGTGTTCGTAGCATCACTATTTGGGCTCGGTCTTCTCTCAGGTCTTGAGGCACCGTCCTATGCAGATTTCACGTTCGGTCCTCCTACAAATCTTGGGCCAACTGTCAACAGTTCGTCTGACGATGGTGGGGCGAGCATGTCGCCCGATGGTTGTACCGTCTATTTCCATTCAAATCGCGCCGGGGGCTATGGCGGTTGGGACCTATATGTGGCGACGAGGGAAAGCAAGGATGATGAGTGGGCACGGCCGGTGAATCTCGGCGCGTTGGTGAACAGCTCTTACCTTGAAGGCGTGCCCTGCATTTCGGCAGATGGCCTGTCGCTCTACTTCAATTCCAACCGGCCCGGCGGCTTCGGTAGTTATGACCTATGGATGACGACGCGGGCAACACTCTCCGACCTCTGGGGTCCACCGGCAAATCTCGGCCCGACTGTCAACCGTTCAAGTTCAGATCTTAACCCGAACCTTTCGTCGGATGGCCTGTCGCTCTACTTCGCTTCCTCGCGACCCGGCGGATACGGTGACTTGGACATATATATGACAACGCGGGCAACGAAGAATGGCTCTTGGGAACTGCCCGCCAATCTCGGCCCAGCCGTCAACAGTCCCAGTCCAGACTATCAACCGAGCGTTTCGGCTGACGGGTTGTCGCTCTTCTTTGCCTCCGAGCGGCCCGGCGGATATGGCGAGGTGGACATATATATGACAACACGGGCGACGAAGGACGATCCTTGGGGACCGCCAGTGAATCTGGGCCCGCCGGTCAACGGTTCTGGTGCCAACTTCACGCCGAACATCTCGGGAGACAGCCGTATTCTCTATTTCACTTCCACCCGGGCCGGTGGGTACGGGGGCCATGACAGTTGGCAAGCCCCGATCCTTCCCATCGTAGACTTCAACGCCGACGGCAAGGTCGATGCGGCGGACATGGCCATGCTGATGGACAGTTGGGGACAGAACAGCGCCTTGTGTGACGTCGGTCCACTCCCTTGGGGCGATGGCGTCGTGGACGAGAAAGACCTGGGGGTCCTCATGGAATCGCTGGTGACCCCCGGTCCACGCGCGTCCGATGTGCCTTGTGATGTGATCCTGAGTTGGATATCGCCCTCATTCGCCAAGGCCTGTGATGTCTACCTCGGAACCTCCTTTGCCGACGTGAACAGCGCCGACCGGGTCGATCCACGGGGCGTGTTGGTCAGCAGAGCTCAAACGGCTACGACGTACGATTCCGCGGAACTCCTGCAATACAACCGGACCTACCATTGGCGCGTCGATTTCGTGCTCCCCGGCCCCACTCCCACTATCTACAAAGGGCCGGTCCTGAACTTCACGACCATAGCATTTTCGTATCCGATCAAGAACGTCACTGCCAAGGCGTCCAGTGCCCAGAGCGGCATGGGGCCGGAGAAGACGGTGGACGGCTCGGGACTCGACAAGAGCGACGGCCATTCGTCGGACGCGAAAGACATGTGGCTCAGTACGGGGGTGCAGCCGAACTGGATCCAGTTTGAGTTCGACAAGGTCTACGCCCTGCACGAGATATGGGTGTGGAACTCGAATCAGTTGGTCGAGCCCTTTGTCGGCTTCGGCGCCAAGAGCGTCAAGATTGAGTACTCCACCGATGGTGCGAAATGGACGCCCTTAAGCGGAGTGCCGGGATTCGCCCGGGCGCCCGGCCAGCCCGGCTACAAGCCGAACACCACGGTCAGCTTCGGCGGCGTCCCGACCAAGTACGTCAAACTGACGATCGAGAAGAGTTGGGGCGCCACGTCCGCCACCGGCCTGAGCGAGGTGCGGTTCTTCTACATCCCAGAGCGACCTGCAACCAAGCCGTGATACCGTAAGACGATTTGGGTTCCCAAACGCGAGCCGTGGTGTTTGAGGCCCTCCCCCGCTTGGCGTGAAAGACAAGGGCCGGTGGGTAACGGAGCCACCGGCCCTCTGTTTGGATCGAGGATTGAAGAACTGTCCCCGGCGTGGCTCGAACACGCAACCTGCAGCTCCGGAGGCTGCCGCTCTATCCAATTGCGCTACGGGGACGAAAACACCGAAGCCCGCGAACAGGGCAAAGGTAAAAAGGAAAAAGGCAAAAGAAAACGGCCGTCCCATTTCTTGGCCTCTGACCTTTTCCTTTTGACCTTCTACTTTTGCCTTCTGCTAAGTACTTCTACCACCATCCGCTCGGCCTGTCAACTTATTTGCCCCGGGTATTTTCGGGGCGTATCCGGCCTCAACGATAGGCCGCACAAGCCGCTATCCGCTGTTCGATCTCCTCGATCAGCCGGCGGTAGCCTTCTCCGCCGACACCTCCGTAACGGGATTGCAGCTCGGCATCGGGAATGCCCTCGGGCAGATCGGCCGCGGGCGGAAAGAACTCCTCGACGCGAAAACCGCCAGCCAGACGAGCCTGCAGAGCCCGGGCGGACGCCTCATCCTGCGTGGCGCGCAGGCCGAAGACCGTGCCGGCCCGGTCGGCAATCAAATCGGCGAAGGAGAAACCGCTGCCTCCGATATCGGCGTCGAGCTCTTCCTTGAGCAGCCCCGCGGCATCGCTCAGGGCCGTGTCGGAGAGGATGACGATGACCGCACTGATGCAGAAATGCTTGGTCCAGTCGGAGCGCCCGCGCAGGGTGACCCGGCGCAGAGCTTGTCGAACGGCCGGATCGCCGTCTTCCAGGAAAATCGGCCCCAGGAATTCCCCTACCCGCCGATGCCCCAGGAGCATCCCGAGGGCGAAGACCGCTGCCCGATTCTCGATGATCGGATTGCCCGGAACGGAGCGCTCCCGCGCCAAAGTGAAGGCCGTCTCGAAGCACCAGCCAAAGCTCAGTTGCACTGGAGGCAACTGGCGAGCCACCATCAGGAGATGATCTACCTGGGCCTGGGTGGAGGCCAGCACCTCGTCGCTCACGCCGGCCGGACGGAAGAGAGTCCGGCGCAAGTCGGGCGGCACGTGCACAGGACCGTACGTCAGCTCAATCCCGGCAGGCTCGAAGGCCATGCGCCTGGTGGCCTCGAGGAAAAGTCTCGAACGCCGGTCGTGGCAGACCAGCGATGCGGCAAGGGAGACCGCCGGGCGGAGCACCCAGCGAGGAACTATCAGAGAACCCACCTGGCACCGGTCCACCGCCAGACGCAGAGATCCGTCCGTGATTCCCGCCCCGCCGGTCATCACCAGGTTCAGGTAACGGGGTTCTCCTCTGCCCAGCGGCACGTGGGCCGACACGGAGAGGCAAGCCCCATCGCGGGCAAGGCGGACCTGCGCTTTGCGGTGCGGCGAGCCGAGGGAAAGTCCCCACGAGAGCAGGACATTGAGGTCGTGCTCCGTCAAGCGCAGGGTCTGCGTCTGACCCTCTTCGAGGGAAGTGGGGCTCTTGCTGCGAATCTCGTGGACCAGCCGGCGTTTCTCGGCCGAAGTGACCTGCGCCGGCTCCAAGGGCAGCGGCGCCAGCTCCAAAGAGAGCCAGCCGAGGATGCCGAGGCACAACACCCCCAGGACCACTGGCAGCGCGATTTTCGGTAAGAGCCAGAGTCGAGCCCGCCAGCCCCGTCGCCACGTGGCCCCGATCCAGGTCCCCAGGAGACAGCCCAGCAGGGGAAACACCGAACTCAGGGTCGTCATCACGTTCCAGGCACCCGCACTCTCGACCGCGAGAATCAGCAGCGCGATCCCGGCGGCGATCAACAGGGCACAAAGACGGGCGGCGAGGCGGCCGAGCCGGCCTGAACCACTTCGAACAACCATACCGGCGCAAAAACCGATGGGGAGAAAGAGCGCGGCTTCCCAGAAGGCCCCAAGAATGAGGCCCGCAATCCATTCCGCCAGCCAGCGCGCGTCCTGCAGCTCCCAGACGCTGACGGTCGCAGTGCCCTTACCTCCGCCATAGTATATGGCACGTCCCAGAAGCACCAGCGCGTAGACAACCAGAACCACCCAACCGACGTACTTGGCGCGCCGACCGGCAAAGGTCTCAACTCCCGCCCACTCGGGGGCGACTCTACGCTTGCTCTGTGGGGTCGGTTCGTCCCTGCTCGAAGTCATGTTCCGATCATCGGCCTCTACCCCGGCCCCCTTGGATAGTTCTCATGGCACCGCATTTCTACTGCGTCCGGAGGGACTCGAACCCCCAACCATCGGTTCCGAAGACCGAGGCTCTATCCAATTGAGCTACGGACGCCCAGCAACAAGCTCCCGCGCGGGAGCTTGTCGATCTCTGACGATACCGCCGCGCCGAGCGATGGTCAAACGAAAATGGCCGCCCGGCGACGACAGCGCGCCGCCCTGCACCTGTTCGCGTACCGCCAAAGGGTCCAGGGCGCCGGTGCGCTGACCGTTGCGAACCATCGCGGGCACGGCATCGAGCCGCAAGACAGGTCATTCTTCTTTGGTCTGTGCCTCTTTCTTCAGGGGCGTGGTCCACAGATACACGGTGTGTTCGTAGCCTCCGTCTCCCTCGACCTGCACCTCTTTGTCCGGCGTGACGCCTCTCATATCGAAGTCGTGCGAGACAATTCTCGACCCCGGCTTAAGTTTCTCCAACTGCGGAATCAGCTTCACGTTCAGGCTCGGCAGCAGGTATAGAGTAACCACATTGGCCTTGCTCAGATCCAGCGTGAAGATGTCCTTCTGCTCAATGGTCGCCAGACTACCGACGCCATTCTTCTCCACGTTCTCCTGCGATTCCTTGATCCGCTGCGGATCGACATCAAAACCATAGGCCCGGCAGCCCAGCTTGGCCGCCGCCACCACGATGCGGCCATCCCCGCAACCGAGGTCGTAAACCACATCCTCCTTCGTCACCTGAGCCAGCTCCAGCATCTTGGCGACGACTTCGTCCGGCGTGGGGACGAAGACCACGTCCGGCCGCTTCGGCTCCTCCGGCGGCTCGACCGCAGGCGGCGTCTTTGGCGCTTGGGCCTGCGTCACGGCGGCCGCGCTGCTCGTGCTTCCCGTCGCCGGCTTTTGTGTCGTCGTGCTGCTGGAGGTTGCTGGGGCAGCCTGGGAGCTCGTGGCGCTGGCCGTTGGCTGCGCCGCCGTCGATTTCTGGGTCGTCGTCGTCTCCGTGGTACACCCCACCAATCCGAGGCAGGCCACGACCAACAGATACTTCATGCTCTGGATTCCCATAGTCGACCTCATCCTTTCCAAAATCCTTTCTGGTCCTCAAACGTCACGACACGGGTCGCAACTGATTCGATCACTTGGTGTCCGTCTGCGGTTCCTTCTTCAAAGGAGTCGTCCACAAGTAGAGGATATGCCCCTCCTCGTCAAGAACCTTGTCGGGGACGACGCCGCGCATATCGAAATCGTGCGACACGATCCGGCAGCCCGGCTTGAGCTTCTCCAACTGTGGAATCAGCTTCACATTCAGGCTCGGCAGCAGGTACAGGGTAACCACACTGGCCTTGCTCAAGTCGAGTGTGAAGATGTCCTTCTGCTGGATGGTCGCCAGGTTGCCCACGCCGTTCTTCTCGACGTTTTCCTTCGACTCTTGGATCCGCTGCGGATCCACGTCGAAGCCGAAGGCCCGGCAGCCATACCGCTGGGCGGCGGTCACCACGATGCGGCCGTCTCCGCAGCCAAGGTCATAGACCACGTCGTCCTTCGTCACCTGGGCCATCTCCAGCATCTTGTCCACGGCGGCTTGCGGGGTCGGGACGAAGATCACATCCGGCGTGTGCGTCTCTTGGGACTCTTCGGCCGGCTGGGCCGCCTGCTGCCGGACCTTCTTGGCCGGACCGAGCTTGGCGGGGGCGCGGTTGTCAGGCCGCGTCAGCGACAGGCCGTCCAGCGGCGGCTGGAAAGCCGCTATCCGAATGCCGAACGCTTCATAGATCGTCGGGGCAACGTCCTGCCGCCGGCCGGTCCGGTTGACCGCCTTGTTATTGGTCGCCAGGAAGACATACGGGGCAAACGGATGGCCCTTCCCGTCCTCGTTGAAGCCGTGATCCGCCGTGACGTAGATCTGGGTCTTGTCCGCCAGCCCCAAATCCTTGAGCTTGTCCATGATCTTCCCGGTCCAGAGGTCGTTGGAGATCAGGGCGTCGTTGTACTCCTTCGAATTCTCGCCATACTTGTGTCCGGAATGGTCCACCTCGGCGAAGTGGACAAAGAAAAAGAAAGGCTTGTCCCGGTACTTGTCCAGCAACGCGATGGCCCGCGCTCCGACCTTCTCGTCTTGCATCAACCCGAACTCCCACGCCTCCACGGCGCTGTGCATCCCATAGTAAGGCGAGCCGGGGATGACGCGGTACTGGACGCCGTTCTCCTCGACAATCGTGCCCTGGGGCTTCTTGCCGGCGCCGGGCTGGGCAGTGGCCGCCGCTTTCCTGGCTTTCCTTTTCTGGGCCTGATCCTTGACCTCGCCGGTGGCCGCCGCGTCTTTCTTTTTTGCCCTCTTGTTCTTGCCGGTGGCGACGCTGCTCTTCTGTTCCTCATCCAGACGGATCTTCTGGGGCGGATTGATCTCGCCGCAGTGCTGCTTCTTGCCGATCACCGCCACGGTCACGAACTGGTCCGCCCCGAAGTTGCTCTCCAGACGCTCGAATATGCTCAACCCCTTCGGCACCGGCTGGAACCGGCCGTTGCTGTAGACGCCGGTGACCTCCGGGTAGTAGCCGGTCAGGATTTGGGACCACCCAGCCTTCGTGTCGGTCGTGCCTTCGATATCGATCTTGACATACGTACCTTGATCGATCAGCCTTTGCAGATTCGGCAGTTCCTTGCGTGCGAGGCACTGTTCCACGTGTTCCCGCTGGGCCGCATCCCAGCCGATCAGAATCACATTCTGCGGACGCTCGACCGCCGCCCCCACCGGGATGACGAGTCCCGCCAATGTCGCGACCGCTACGACCAACAACGTTTTCTTGACCATGGGTCCACCCTCTCAAAAACGATGACTGGACAACCCCGCGCCGGCGCGGACAACAGGGTCATATTATGGCATCCGAGAAGGCTCCAAGTCAAAGAATAACCCCTTTGTCTGTCACAGCTTCACAGGTATTGTCGAGAGGCGCCCGGATGTGCTATCCTAACCCCATGAATCGAACGAAATCCGCCTCTTTCGCCTGCCACGGTGAGCCGTGGGCCGTCGCGGGATGCTCGCTTCGAGTGTTCCTTCGATCTCCTGAACCGGCCCGCAGGGCGCACAGTAAACAAGGGTAAAGGCTCGGATGGCAAGAACGCGTAAAGGATAACGGTGGTTTTGTGGACAGCCAGCAACTACTATACGATATCAGCGAGCTGAGCCATCTCTTCCGGGAGAGCGCCAGCATCGAGACCCTGCTGAACCGGGCCGTAGCGATGGTGGCCGAGCGCACCCAATCGGCCGTCTGCTCGATCTACCTCTACAATCCGCAGACACAGGAATTGACCCTCCGCGCCACCCGGGGCCTGAATCCCGAGTCCATCGGCCGGGTGCACCTGAAGCTGGGCCAGGGGCTCGTCGGCCTGGCGCTTCAGGAGATGCGGCCCCTCTGTGAGCCGGATGCCAGCCACAATCCCCACTACAAATTCTTTCCCGGCATCTTCGAAGAGCAGTACAACGCGTTCCTGGCGGTGCCCATCGCCCGCGGCGTCTCGAGAATGGGCGTCCTCGTCCTCCAGCGACAGGCGAGCCAATGCTATGATCCCTCGGATATCACCGCCTTGGAAACCGTCGCCTCGCAACTGGCCAACATTATCGAGAACGCGCAGTTCCTCCTGGGCATGCACGAGCCGGCTCCTCCCGAAGCCGCGCACCTCCCGGACAACATCAAGTTCGTCCGCGGCAAGGTGGCGGCCGAGGGATTCGCTTACGGTCCCTCCATGGCCCTGGATCGGCACAAAAGCCTTGCTCTCCTGCTCCATCAGGAGTTCGCCAAGGTCTACACCTTGGCGGATTTTCACAGCGCCGTGGCTCATACGGAACGTCAGCTCGAGCAGTTGCAGGAACAGGTGGAGGATAAGCTCTCAGATGCCGCGTCCCTGATCTTCACCGCCCACTTGATGATCCTCAAGGACCAGGACTTCCTCGGCAAGATCGCCCGGCGGATCGAGAGCGGCGGCAATGCTCCCGTGGCCATTGCCGAAGTGGCGACCGACTACATGCAGAGCTTCCTGGCCAGCACCAATGCCTACATGCGGGAAAAGGCCAACGACATTGAAGACTTGGCGCTGCGGCTCGTCGACAATCTGCTCCACCGGGGCCAGGAGACGAACATCCACCGGGATCACGTCATCCTCACGCGCGGGCTCTTCCCGTCCGACCTGCTCAAGCTCTCGTCGGAGGGCGCCGCCGGCATCGTGCTCGTGGGCGGCGGCGTCACCTCGCACATCGCGATCCTGGCGCGGTCGCTGGGCATGCCCATGGTCATCATGGACGCCTTTGAGTTGCTCAACGTGCCCGACGGCACCCCGGTCCTGGTGGATGCCGAGATCGGGAATGTCTTCATCGATCCGGACGATCCTGTGCTCCAGCGCTTCCAGGCGCAGCGGCGGGCCCGACTGACCCTGGCCGATCAGAAGCATCGGATGAAACCGGTCACCCAGACGGCGGACGGCGCCCGCGCGCTCCTGCTGGCGAATATCAACTTGCTCAGCGATCTGAAAATCGCCCGCGAGTTGGCCTGCGATGGCATTGGCCTCTATCGCACGGAATTCCCGTTCATCATCCGCACCACCTTCCCGTCGGAGGCGGAGCAGTACGTGATCTACCGCAAGCTCGTCGAGTCCATGCCGGGCAAGCCCGTGACGTTTCGCACCCTCGACGCCGGCGGGGACAAGATCCTGTCCTACTACCACGACATCAAGGAGCAGAATCCCGCGATGGGCATGCGCTCGATCCGGTTCTCGCTGCAAAACCGGCCCGTATTCCTCGAACAGCTTCGGGCGATCCTGCGGGCCGGGACGGGCGCCGATCTGCACATCATGTTCCCCATGATCTCCTCCGTCGATGAATATCGGGAAGCCTGCGACGCCGTGCACGAGGCTCAGGACCAGTTGGACAAAGACGGCATCGAGCATCACCGCCAGCCGAAGCTCGGCATGATGGTGGAGTTACCGGCGGCGGTCGATCTGATCGAGGATTTCGCCCGCGAGGCGGACTTCTTCTCCATCGGCACGAACGACTTGATCCAGTTCCTGCTGGCGGTGGACCGGACGAACGAGAGCGTGGCCGATTTCTACCTGCCGCACCATCCCGCCGTGTTGCGGACCCTGAGCCGAATTGCCCGGGCCGTCCTTGCCCACGGCCGCGAACTCTCCATCTGCGGCGACATGGCCCACGAGACGCCGTACATCCCCTTCCTCCTCGGCATCGGGGTCCGCGCCTTCAGTGTGGACCCGATCTACCTGCTGCGCACCCAACAGACGATCCTGGCCACGTCCATACCCGAGGCCGAGGCCCACGCCCGCTCCCTGCTCGCCCACAGCCGCATCCGCGACATTGAAGAGCTGCTCAGGACGCGAACAAGACCCGATTGACTACCGACGACTGCCTTTTCTACCACGGAGGCCACCGAGACCACGGAACAGACAATCGCGAGCAAAGCGCGGCAGTCCTGCAATCATGTCATTGCGCGCGAAGCGCGGCAATCTCCTTCCGCAGATTCTCCCGTTGTCATTCTCGCGCAGAGCCTGCCCCCGACCTGATCGGGGGCGGGAATCCAGGTTCTCCAGCCGCCGAGAGCCTGCCCCCGCGAAGGCGGGGGACGCCAGGGCTCGCAGGGGAAATCATCCATCGGAAATCCCCAAGCCAATGGGATTCCTCGGTACGATCCTATTGGCCCCGGTATCTCGCCGAGCCTCCTTAATTGTTAATTTGAGGGCTGGCCCTCGCAGTCGGCGATGCAGACCCCACGGAGCCGGATGGCGATCGATCTTGGGGAAGTCCAGCGACAACGCCACGGTCGCCAACCCCAGGCTCAGCACCACCACCGACAGGATCCTCTGGATGCTCCGCCACCTGACTATCTCTTTCTTGAATCCTGTCGCTTGGTTGGCGGTGTTTTCGCACGGCCTCAATGAAACCAACCGGATTGACAATGGGTCCGGCATCCGTCCGAACCGCGGTCTGAAGCCACAACTCAACAATGGTTTTGGGCTTGATTTCCGGATCCGCCTGATACGCCAAAGCCGCCAGTCCCGCCAGGTATGGTGCGGCCCAACTCAGTGCGCCGGTCCGGTCGAAGGTGTACGCCTCCGGCCCATAGTGGCTGGCAATGGTCCTGTTCCCGGCGGGGACACGAAGAACATCAAGGGCAAGACTGTACTTTCCCTGTCTGTAGCTTAAGGGATTGTTGGGATCTTGGCCTGGGATGCGGGCCAGTGTGCCATAGATGAGGAAGTCACGGTGGTCACAGGTTACCACCAATAAACCGTTCTGTTCGGCCTTGGCAAGAGCCTCCCGCCAGTGGTCAAAATTGGCCTGCTGAGAGAACCCACCGTACGAGATACTCACGACTCGAATCTGCTCGGATACCTCCCGATTCTGATTGAACCTGATAATCTCATGGAGAATGTCACAGTAGGGCCGATTATCTCCCCATCCCAGGGCCACGACGAAATAATGAAGCGAGGCTTTCGGCGCGACGCCGCACGTTTTGCCCACGGCCACGCTCGCTACGGCCGGCCCATGCATCTGGGGCCTGGAATTCATCTTCGCCAGGCCCACTGGTTTATAGGCCACCAATTGCTGCGCATACTCCTGGTGGTTCTGCAGTAACGGCCCATCGATGATCGCCACCTTCACGCCGTGACCATCGACTCCCTGCTCATGTAACCGCCGAACACCGAGTCCCGGATTCTTCCCCTCTTCCAGCAAGGAAACCGGATCGAAGCCGGCCGGCAACTTGTCCGAGCTGGGCCACTTCGTTCGGCTGTCGAAAGGCATTTTGTCAAGCAGGTCGGCATGGGCCTTCAGATCAAGGTTCACCAAGGACACACCTGCATATCCCCAGAAAGTATCAAGCTTGGTAAGATCATTCTCATTCCGCAAGACAAGGGGCCGATTCGCCCCAATATCGACCGGCGTGCTATTCAGGAACTGGGTCAGGAACTCGGCGAGAAAATCAGGCCGGATGCTCTTGCCGTGTATTCCGCCCATCTTCATATAGGAAAGGGTAAATGGTGCGGAATACTCCCTCTCTTTGGCAAATACGGCTTGAACGCCAGGCCACAGGAGCGTTCGCCTCTGAAATCTATTATCCTGGTCACGTGCGGTGATTTCCATCAAAGGAGTCCCAAGGATGCCCTCCATCTCTTCCGGTACCGTCAGTCGGTAAGCGAGCTTCCCGGCCGAGGCAGCATAACGAACACGTTCTATCGTGTTGGGATGCACGGGGCTGGATGGCAGGTAGTGCCCCAAGGCAAAAAGAGCACACAAGGTGACAAATCCGAAGATGGCAAGAGACCACAAGGCGGCCCGTCCCAGTATCTTGATGGTCCTGTACGATACACGCCAAAATAGCCAGAGTGCCTTCATTGCAGATATCCTCCCGCTCCTAAATGAACTACCTCGCAGCAAGCTGCGAGGTATCGAAACAATCGGCTTACCGCTTCCACGCGGCAAGCCGCGGGGAATGAACCCGAATGATTCAA
>CAYHAJ010000121.1:0-41053 GCA_964354535.1 uncultured Pirellulales bacterium | reverse complement strand
CGACACGAAAGAACAAGGGCAAGATGCCCTCGCCACGAAGAAGACCATCGCCAAGGCCTTCGGCCTTGACGCTGCCACCCAGACCTACGCTATCTTCAGGGTTACTTCGCATTCGACAACGCCTCCTGTCGAACACCGTGGTACGTGGTCACCGTGTATTCAAAGACCCGCTTGGTTCGCGGTTCAATCATCAGCTTGAACCGAGTGTGGGTCGCATCATACTTCTCATAGGATGCCGATGCATCCGCAGGCTTGAGCGTCCAGTAGGGCGTCCCAAAGCCGCGCGTGACCTCTATGTCCACCGGCAGCGGGCGAGTGTTGGCGATCTCGATCCGCCAAGTCCGTACTTCATCCCAGCCGGAGACGTTACCCCTATTATCGAACGCATGGTTCTCGATTCTGTAGTCCATCAGAACAGGCTTGACTTCAACCAAGCGGGCCGGCCCAAGGTTCAGCTCGATTTCCTCGCCAACGGGAATGTACTTCGCGGCCATGGCACCGACATAGGACAGATGGCCCTCCTCGCCGGCGCGGCCGTAGATTCGGACGGTGCCATCGGGGATGGGAGTCTTACCGAGCTTGTGCTCTTCGTCGTTCGCGAAGGACAGGAACCGGATCGTCTGCCCCCCCCACCGCTCCTCGTCGTACTTGTACAAGCTTATCACGGGGATGCCATCAGTCTGGAACGAGAGGAGCCGCTTGCCCCACTCGTTCGGGATGGTCTCGGTCCCTTCAATCGTGTAGAGGAAGTATTCGCTAAGACCCTCCTTACGAATCTCTTTGGGCTTCTCATCGGGACGATCGATGGCGTGCAAGGCCTCGCGCCCCAGGCGGTTAAGGTCGTCCTTCTCTTGGTTCACGGCATCTTCAGCCACGCCCAGACCGCCGATGGAGATATCAGGACCGTAGGGATACGCGCGCAGCGACAACATGACAAGATCATCGAGCAGATGGACCTGACCGACCAAGAGACGGACCTGGGCGTTCTCGTAGTCTTCGCCGCTGTCGTTACCGATCCGCACGTAGCCTTCCAGGTGCATGGTCCTTTCATCATGGGAAAGCATGCCCATATAGAAAGCGCGCCACGTCAGATTCCTTGTGAAGTAAGTCACCTCGAAAGGCACCCGGCCGCTCACCTCTGAGTGAATCAGCCAACGCCCAACATGGGATCCCGACTCCGCGCCCTCCGGCGTGAGATCGCCCCTGCCCAGCCTCGCCGGAAATACCAGTTCCTGGATCTCCACGGCGTCCCTATGCTCCAGCGGCTCTAAGGCCAGGGAGGTCGGATCGATTGTCGGGAAGCCCCACATGAACTGGAGCCAGTTCCAGCCGCGTTTGAGGGTCAAATTGCGGCGTTCGCGGACCAGCGTCAGGTCAGCCCCGTTGTAGATCGTCAGTTGGACGTTCTCCCGGCGCGGCAGCACGACCAGCTCAATGGCACTGGCCGGAGCGAAGGGCGGTTGCTCGGCGATCTCCGGGGCCTGTGCCATCCGGGTGGCAGCGTCCAGCGCGTTTGTAGTGACGCCGTCAGGCGTTTGGGGCGAGGCCGTCTCGGCCTTGTTCTTCGTGTCGCGGGCATCCTGCCCGCGATTCGAGGGCAAGATGCCCTCGACACGCAAGGGCGGGACGCCCTCGCCACTTCTTACGGGCACACTACGAACCGGGCTTTCGGCTTTGACACTGGCACCCGGCGCAGACATGGGTTCCGGTGGGGCAAGCCCCGCCCTACCAGTTGGCTCGGATGTCACACCAGGTTGGGCTTCGGCCAGCGACATCTGGAGAGACGAGGGTTTCGACGGCGCCGCTGGCTCGGCTTTCTCCGCTCCCGCTACGACGGGCGACGCCGGCTGGTCCTTTCGGAAAGCATAGTCCTGGTCCGCAGACGAAGCAGGAGCGGCGCTCTGAGCCAGCGGGCTGGGAACCATCGTCGGTGCGATGCGATTGTCCTGCCGAGAGTTGGAAACCAGCAATAGAGCAACACCCACCATGACCGCCGCCGCCACGGCGCCGGCCGCCGGCAAACGATACAGCAGGATCGCTCTGTGCCGCATGGGCAGGATGCCCATGCCGCGAGGCTGCGTCGCATTCGCGACGGTCTTGGAGAGGAGGTCCTCGGAGACGCCAATCTCGTCGCGCAGCAGGTCCAGCGAAGCGAACTTCCGCACCAGCTTTTGCAGTCTCTGCCGGCACTGGTCGCACTCGTCTAAGTGGGCCCGGGCCGCAGTCATGTCCGGCTCAGAGGCCAGCTTGAACTGGTAGTCGATTAACTGTTGTTCTGTCAGGTGCTGGTTCATGGCGTCACGTCAACCGGATCAGGCAATCTTTGGGCCAGCTTGGCCAAGGCCCGGGACATCTGGGTCTTCACGGAGCCCACGGAGCAGCCCAGAGTCTCAGCGACTTCTGCGTAGCTGAGCTGCTGGTAATAGGCCAGGACAAGGGCGGCCCGCTGCCCAACGGGGAGCGATTCAATCGCCCGCCGGACTTGTTCCTTCTGCTCTTCTCGGACCAACTCTTCCAGGGGGTCCGCCGCATCCTGGGCGGCGACGGTTTCGAGCGGCGGCGGGTCGTCCTCGCAGTCAGTTTCGCGACTCAGGGAGACGGTGAGCCTGCGTTTGCGCCGGCGGGCCGTGTCGATGGCGGCGCGGGTGGCGATGGTGAACAGCCAGCTCTTGAAGCTGCCGCCCCGGTAGGTGTGGGCCTTTTCGTGGACCCGTTGGAAGGTCTCCTGAAAGAGGTCCTCGGCCTGGTCACGATTACCCGTCATGCGGAACAGATACCCCAGCACGCCGTCCCCATACCGGCGGACCAGCTCGCGAAACGCCGCCGGATCACCCCGCAGGTGAGCGGCGACTAAGCTCTCATCCAGAACTTCCATCAAGGCTACGACTCCAAGGGACCCCCAACGCATATTCCCGCGTTGGGGACCCCGGCTACTCCCTTAGACGGGCATCGCAGCGCGCCGGTTGACAGCGAGCGAAGTGAATTTCCTGCAAAACAAGCCCTCGCGATTTCGGATTGCGGATTTCGGATTGCGGATTGAAGAGGGCGCGTCCGCTAATCCGCAATCCGCAATCATCAATCCGCAATCGATTTGTCCATCGCCCAGAACATGGCGTTGACGAGCATTTTGCGGAATTGCGGGTCGGCGAAGTCATCGGGGTGGCCGAGCGAGGTGTAAAAAACTCGCGCGTTCTTGTACCGGTTCGTCCAGGCAATGGGCTCCGAATCTTTGTCAGGGATCGTCCCGACCAAGAGCAGCGTGGCACTGGCTGCAAGTGGATTGGCCCGATAAAGCGAGCTATTGCTGAGCAAGGGCAGTTCAACGCCCTTGAGGATCGGATGTGCAGCGGCACCGGGGGCGGCCGTGCCTGTCATCTTCGGTCCGGCGGTGTAGTGGCCGTGGTAGTTGCCGCCGAGCACTTCGGGGTCGAACTTGGGCCACTCATCATGCCCCTGCTTCGGGGCACTGCCGCGGGAATCGAAGGCATGACTGGCGGTGCGGAGGCCAATCAGCGGCCCGCCGCGATCCAGGTACTCGCGAAGGTAGTTCATCTGTTCGGTAGGCAATCCGCGACGCCGCGCGTAAACCACCGCGAGGTCGGCTTGGGCCAGGATTTCCATGCCACTGATGTAGTGGATTTCGTCACCCTGCTTGGCGGTGCTGGCCTGAAGGATGTCACAACGAAGACCGTGATTGAGCTGGAGCTCATGGGCGAAGACGGGCAGGGTCTGGGCCGCGCTGTACTCATTCTCCGCCGAGAGGAACACGACGAGTGGCCGTTTGTCCTCTTTGAACTCGAACGGCGGCTGGCCGGTGAAGACAGTGGAGACGATGCTCGGACAGACGTATTTCTCCGTGTGCTCGACGATCAGGTCGGTGCCGGTGAAGTGGTTCACCCGTGGCGGCTGGCGGGAATTGTACATCGTGTCGGTCAGATCGCGCATCAGGACGACGTTTTTGCCGGCTTTGGCCAGGTTACGAAGACCAAACGGCCGACCCAGCACGCACATATTCGCATGGACGCCCATCAAGATCACGTTCTTGATCCCCCGGGCCTCCAGCAGATTCCAGACCTCGACGCCGGAATCGCTGATCGCGTCCTTGTCCTTGATCTCGATGGTCGCGATCTGGCTGGTCCAGGGCGAGCCCTGTTTACACTGGGGCTGACAATCGCAGCCGCCATCGGAGTGGTCGATAGGATAGCCGACCTTCTCCTCCGTCTGGTCCTTCCATTTGCGCCACGCTTTGACGCCCTCGGGCACATTAGCCGCCTTAGGCGCATTGAGCGCTGTTTGCCGCGCGGGATGGTCCTGGTAGTGGTTGATGGCCCCACTCGGGGCGTGAATGATGAGCACGCCCTTGTCCCGAGCCATGGAGACCACGTTGTTCATGACCGGCGCCAGCTCCGCCACGCGGTCGGTCGCCCCCTTGCACCAGTGCTGATTCCACATATCGCAGATGATGATAGCCGACTCGGACGGCTGCCACTGCTGCTTCTCGCAGACGATGTGAAACGTGTCCGGCGCAGCAGCGGACGCGACCCGCTTACGCAGATCCACCTTCAGTGTGTCCCCCGCCCCGGCATGGGCTACCGCCGCCCCGCAGAGAAGAGCCACGACGGCAAAATGCACGATGTGCCGTCCACACCATCTGCCCTGAATGGAATGGGATTTCGGAGGTCGTGCGTCCCCGCACGACGTCCTAGGGCGAGCGAGGACGCTCACCCTACGAAGAACTGTCGCATCAACAACACTCAACTTCATAGAAGAACCTCCGTTTACTACTTTCACACCATCGGTCTGAGTCTGGATTGCTCCCAGCGCCGGGTGGCACGGACAAACTTGTTTGTCCGTGAGCTTCTGACTGCCCTGACTCATCCGCGGCAACACCGACAAACAAGTTTGTCGGTGCCACCCAGCACCATCCGTTGTCGGACACCTAAACCAGGGCGGTCCAGCCGCCATCGACATAGAAGATCTGTCCCGTAATGAACTCGCCGGCCTGGGACGCGAGCAAGATCGCCGTCCCCACAAGGTCCTCGGGCCGGCCCCACCGGTTCAAGGGCGTCTTGGAGAGCACCCACCGGCTAAAGTCCGCATCCGCCTGCAACGGGGCGGTCAGATCGGTCGCGATATACCCAGGCCCAATAGCATTGACATTGATGCCGTACTTGGCCCACTCGACCGCCAGGGTCCGGGTCAGGGCCAGCACGCCCATCTTGCTGCACGCATACGCGGCGATGGTGGGTCGAGCGGCGTGACAGGCCAGCGACCCAATGTTGATGATCCGCCCGGGCTTGCCCACCTGCTTGCGGTGCCTGCAAAACGCCTGGCAGAGCAGCAGGACCTCCGTCAGATTGACATCCATCACCCGATTGAAGCTCTCCAACGAGGCCTCCTCCGACGGTTCCCGCGCCGTCGTCCCGGCACAATTCACCAGAATATCGATACCCCCGGTCGCCTGAACAACCTCCTCGAAGAGCCCCGCGACATGTCCCACATCCGCCAGATCGAAAGGGAAAATCCACGCCTTGCGGCCGGTCTCTGTCTCAATCTGCTTCCTCGCCGCCACAAGCTGGCTCTCGGTCCGCGCGATCAGGGCCACATCCGCCCCCTGCCCCGCGAGCCCCCTCGCGATGGCAAAGCCGATCCCCCGCCCTGCCCCCGTCACCAACACGGTTCTGCCGGTCAAATCAAACAGCGGATTCTCCATGCGGCACAGTTAAGCAGAAATCCCCGATTGTGACAAGCTTCAACCGCATGATCCACAGGCAACAAATCGGATCGCTTCGAGCCCCCCAACCTGCAGCGCGGTTCGTCAGAGCCGGTTATCAGCGACTTCTTCTTGCAGCCTGGGCCTTCTGGATGTTTTCCCGCCGCGCCCGTTTCTGGGCCGCCGTGGGCTTTTCCCTTTCCGGCACGTTGGGCCGGGGTTTGGCCTTGAAGCGGTCGCCTTCGATGTGCTGAGGTTCCGACCCCAGTCTCTCCAGTACTTTGCGGGCATCTTCGGTGTCGGGAACGAGCTTGTCATTCTCGATATGAGCCTGATCCTTGCCGATGAGCCATTTCTGGTCGTCCCAGGAGCCGCTGCCGCGTTTGCCCGCGACCCGTTGGATGCCGCCCTCTTTGCCGACGTCCTGCGTGCGGAACGTGGCAAACTGGCTCTTGGGCCTGACCTCGACGTGGAAATACTCGCCCTGTCCGGTCGCACCGGGCTTCTCCCGTCCTCGACCCTCAGGCTGGGCTTTGGCATGCTGTCTCGAAGACATGCCCCGCCACGCTTCCTGGGCCTTCTTGATGTTCTTTCGGGCCGCTTGTTTTTGCTTGGTCGTAGCCATAGGATTCAGCCTTTTTTATTTACTATGGGCGGCTCAGACCGGCGGTTCCTGCGATCAGCGTGAGCCTTATGCTCCATGGGGCCATGCCGAATACGCAAGGGTGGTGTGAACCGGCTTTTGTCCTTTACAGTAAGGAGGGAGGTTGGTAGGATAACACCGAAGCTGAGGGAGGGGTCGCCCGTTGCGTTGGGTCGTCCGGGCATGTTGATAAGGTCAGATACGCCAGGGACGTGAAATGGCAGGCAAAATCGTCATTAACATGGAACGATGCAAGGGTTGCGGCCTTTGCATCACGGTTTGCCCCAAGAAGAATATTGCGGTCGCGCCGGAGTCGAATAAGAACGGGTATTTCCCCGCCCAGGCACGGGATATCGAGTGTACTGCCTGCACCCGCTGTGCCGTCGTCTGCCCGGAAGGGATCATCGAAGTCCTCCTGGAGGAACCGGGGAAGATTCGCATTGTTGCCACGGCGGCCAAGAAGGACCCCTCCCACCTGATCGAGGAGAAACGGTGAGCGGATGGACCCGAAAATCAAACGCCTGGTGGAGCAAGTAAAAGCGTTCCTGCACGAGAAGTACGGCGAGGGCATCAAAAGGGTCATCCTCTACGGCTCCCATGCCAGGGGCGAGGCCACAGAGGATTCGGATGTGGATGTGCTGGTGCTGACCGACCCGTCCTTGAAACCTTCTGAGGTCCGCAAGAGCCTGAGCGATCTCCTGTTCGACATGCTCATGGACGAAGGCGAACTCGTCTCCGTTATCGTAGTCCCCGAGGATTTCTTTGAGGGCCATAACCTGCCGTTCATGCTGAACGTCAGGCAAGAGGGTGTAGCCGTTTGAGAGAGATCGAGATTCTATCGACGAAAGCCCAAACGTTCTTGCGCACCGCCGAACGGGCCATGAGCGATGGCGATTATGACACGAGGATTGTGGGGGACTATGGAGTGAATCGTTCCGTTGCCCAAGACGAGGCAGAGGACTTGCTGAACGCGGCTCAGGATTTCGTTGGGAAGGTGAAGGAGTATCTCGATCGGTGGGCACAGCAGACGTGAAAAACGCGACCGAACGAATTCTGATGTGTGGCAATGAGGCGATGGCGGAGGCGGCGATTCGGGCCGGCTGCGACGCCTATTTCGGGTATCCGATCACGCCGCAGAACGAAATCAGCGCCTATATGGCCCAGCGGATGCCCGAGGAGGGCCGGGTGTTCATCCAGAGCGAGAGCGAGCTGGCAGCCATCAACATGGTTTTTGGGGCCTCAGCCACCGGCAAACGGTCGATGACCAGTTCCTCCAGTCCCGGCATCAGTCTGATGCAGGAGGGCATGAGCTATCTGGCGGGGGCGGAGCTGCCGGCGGTCGTGATCAACGTCATGCGCGGCGGCCCCGGCCTCGGAAATATTTCTCCTGCGCAGGGGGACTACTTCCAAGCCACCCGTGGCGGCGGGCATGGGGACTATAAGACCATCGTGTTTGGCCCGTCGAGCGTGCAGGAGATGGCCGATTGCACGGCCCTGGCGTTCGAGCTGGCCGATCAGTACCGCATGACGGTGGAGATCCTGGCGGATGGCCTCCTCGGACAGATGATGGAGCCGCTGACGCTGGAGCCCAAGCCGCGTCGCAAGCTGCCGCCGAAGGACTGGGCGTTGACCGGCCGCAAGGGCAGAGAGCAGAACATCGTCCGTTCCCTGTGGCTCGGAGACGGTGTGCTGGAGCGGCATAACGAGAAGCTCCAAGCCAAGTACAGGGAGGTCCAGGAGAAAGAGGTCCTCCATGAGGAGTACCGGCTCGACGGTGCGGAGATCATCGTCGTCGCGTACGGGATCGTCGCCCGCATCGCGCGAGCGGCGGTCGATCAGGGCCGAGACGAGGGCATTCCCGTCGGCCTGATCCGGCCGATCACCTTGTGGCCCTTCCCCTCGCAACAGATCAGCCGGGCTGCTGACGCATTCCCCGTATTCTTGACCGTGGAGATGAGTTCCGGACAGATGCTGGAGGACGTGAAGCTGGCGGTGGCCGGCAAAGCGCCCGTGCTCTTCTACGGGCGCATGGGCGGCGGCATCCCGGGTGCGGATGAGCTCCTGGGCAAAATCCGGGAATTGACTTTGAACAAGAAGTGATTATGAAAACAGTATTCAGGCGAACGCCGGTTCTGAAAGATTGCCCGACGCATTACTGTCCGGGCTGCGGCCACGGGATCGCTCACCGGCTGCTGGCGGAGGTAATTGAGGAGCTGGGTATCCAGGACCGCACGATCGGCATCGCGCCGGTCGGCTGTGCCGTGCTCGCGTACAACTACCTTGACGTGGATATGATCGAAGTTGCCCACGGCCGGGCCCCCGCTGTTGCCACCGGGATGAAACGCTGTAATCCCGACAAGATCATCTTCTCTTACCAGGGTGATGGAGATTTGGCGGCCATCGGCACGGCGGAGATCATTCACGCCGCCCACCGGGCTGAGCAACTCACAGTCATCTTCATCAATAACGCGGTCTTCGGCATGACAGGCGGCCAGATGGCCCCCACCACCATGCTGGGGCAGGTCACGATGACCACGCCGCAGGGCCGCCAAGCGAACGGCCAGGGGTATCCGCTCCAAGTCTCCGAGTTGCTGGCCCTCCTGCCGGGGGCGACGTACGTCGAACGCTGCGCCCTGAGCAGCGTGCCCCGCATTCGCCAGGCCAAGGTAGCGATCAAACACGCGTTCGAGCGGCAGATGGAGGGGACGGAAGGGCTGTCGCTGGTCGAGATCCTCTCGCCCTGCCCGACCTACTGGCGGATGTCGCCCAGCGACGCCATGCAATGGATCGAGGACCACATGAGCAAGGTCTTCCCCATCGGCCGGCTGAAGGGCTAAGGAGATTTGTGATTGTTGATGGTTGATTGTTGATTGAAGAAGGCGCAGACACGGCGTCTTGATGCGAATCCCAAATCAACAATCAAACACCAAAAATCAACCATTCACAGTGAATAATCGGTTCCAACGCAATGACAGCAGAACATCTGTACGAAGAACTGGTGATCGCGGGTTTCGGCGGCCAGGGGATCATTCTGGCGGGCAAGCTCCTGGCCCAGACGGCGATGCGGGCCGGCCTGGAGGTGACCTACATGCCCTCCTACGGCGCCGAGGTTCGCGGCGGGACCGCCAACTGCATGGTGATCGTGTCGAATAAGCCCATTGCCTGTCCGGTCGTCAGCGCGCCAAACTCGCTGCTGATCTGCAACAAAGCGTCGCTCAGCAAATTCGCCCCGCGCCTTCAACCGGGCGGCGTGCTGATCTTCAACAGTTCCCTGATCCAGAGTGTCCATTCCGTGCCGGACGGCGTGGAGGTCATCGGCATCCCGGCCGAGGAGATCGCCATCGAATCGGGCAGTCCCAAAACCGCCAACATGGTCATGCTCGGCGCCTACTTGGGCAAGCGAGCACACCTCAGTCCTCAGCAGGCGGCTGAAGCCCTGCCCGACGTCCTCGCCGAGCGTCACCACAAGACCATCCCCATGAACGCCGAAGCCCTCCGCCGCGGCGCCGAGTCCGCCCTCTGCCATGCATAGCCACCATCTGGGCGAAGTGGGTCCATGATGGACGATGTGGTCGTCCGCTCATGCCGAGATCTGACGGTTACTTGACGCGATCAAGGGATCGCACGCTGACTTCCTTGAACCAGACCACATCGCCGGGGTCGTGATTCTGAAGCCCCAGGTAACCGTGCGTCGGACGCTTAATTTCGCGGATGGGCTCGGTCCAATTCTTGCGGGGCGGATTGTCCGTCGCGGTGGCATCGAAGGAACTGAGGCGCTTGCCATCGACAGCCACGGTGACGCGCTCGCCGTCGAGAGTAATGATCATCGTCCGCCAGTCCGACAGCGGTTTCTCGGGAACCGGGGCGGCCTTGGCCAGAGAATAAATGGCCCCCGTGCGGTGCCAGGCGTCCGTGTCATCGAGGATCTGCACTTCATAGCCGTGGTGCACCGGATACCAGCCGCCGAGATGCTTCTCGGACGCTTCCTTGAGCTTCTCAATCATCGCCGGGGACAGCTTGCCCTTCGCATCGCGATGAACCTCGGGCGATTTCTCGCCGACTTTGGCGCGGACGCCGTCGTCAATGCGCACGAAGACGCCGGCATTCGATTTGGGCTTTTCGCACCGGTAGACGATGCGGATCTGGCAGCCCCCGAACTTCTCGGGCTTATAGAGCAACATCCCCATGCCGCGTTCGTCACAGGCCGTCCGAAGCGTTCCGTCGTCCACGACGAATCCGCCCCAACCCACTTGCGCCCACGCCGCATCGATCTTCCCGTCGGTGACCAGCGGCAGAACACGCCAGGGTCTACCGGAGTCAGATGCCCGCTCCCCTGCCGACACCAACGCCGCCGCGATGCACAGCAGCGCCAGAACGACGAAGGAACGTCGCGGTTCCGTCAAATGATGCACGTTCGCCCGGATGCCCTTGTTCATGTTGCACTCCACTGCTGCCGCGAAAGATTGCGGAGAACACTCACTCCGTTGACCTACATAGCCGGTTACGGAGCATCCTTCGTGTCGGAGAGCCGGCGGAGCATGCTGCGGATGTCACCGACGCCTTTGATCGCGATATAAACCGTAACCGTGGAATACCAGGTGAGGCAGGCGAGGGTGATCGCGCCCCAGAACCAGTGGTCCGTGAGCATTGCTTTAATGCTGTCGGTCAGCGTCGTCATGCTGCCACTCCTTCCGCCGCGATCTGCGGCTGCGGCTTGAGAAGCGATCCAACCACCATGGCCACCGCCACCAGGGCATACGTGCCGATATTGACGAAGTGGTCGCCGACGAAGTGTCGCGCCCAGCCGATGGTGACGGGTTGGCCCTCCTTCAAAACTGCTTGGCCGGCTGCATCCAACACGGGAAGCTGCACAAAGAGGTTCAGGCTCAGCGCCAGGACGGGCAACGCCGCGCCGACCACAATCCCGGCGATCGCGCCCCAGTTATTGGCACGCTTCCAGTAGCAGCAGGCGATCAGCAGGATCGACATGCTGGCCAGGTAGATGGTACCTGTCGTCTGCAAATACTCCCACAGATTGCCCTCCAGCTTGTACCACAACCCCCAGAACAGC
Organism: uncultured Pirellulales bacterium; assembly: GCA_964354535.1. Classification (GTDB taxonomy): domain Bacteria; phylum Planctomycetota; class Phycisphaerae; order Sedimentisphaerales; family Anaerobacaceae; genus PLanc-01. The sequence goes on along the minus strand of CAYHAJ010000121.1, from coordinate 29,626 downwards.
AGAAACATCCCGATCAGCGCCACGATGAATCGATTCCAGAGGATGCCCTTTTTCTCCGACCATTTGGTCCGGCGGAACGGGGCCATGATGTCATTGTAGATGACGCTCCCCCAGGTGAGCATATAGGAGGAGTCCGTACTCATGTCCGCGGCCAGCATGGCCGCGACCAGGAGACCCATCATGCCGGCGGGCACCAACTGACTCAACAAGTACGGCATGGCGAACAAGGAGGCATCCTTCTCGCCAAACTGAAGGCCGATGGGGGCCAGGACCGCCGGCGTCACCATCGCCAGGGCGGCGATGCCCCAAATGCCCGGGATCACCCACCGGCACACGAAGAAGAAGGCCGTGCCGGTGTAGACCTTGCGTCCCGTCTTGCTGTCCTTGGCCGCCAGTAACCGGGCGATGCAGGTCTGCCAAGTGAGCACCGCCGCGGTGTTGGTCAGGAGGTTGGAGAGCACGAACGGCCACCCCAATCCCTGGGCTACGAACGGGTTGAATCCCCCCTGCTGATAGGTGGTGCTGACCGTCTGGGTCAGGGAGCCCCAACCGACCTTGCTCAACACCAGGAACGTGACCACGATCAGTCCCACGCTCATGACCACAAACTGCAGGAAGTCCGTGACCAACACGGAGAGCATGCCGCCCAGGATGGTGTAAACCGCGACACCCACCAGCAGGATGGTCATGGCCAGCTCGAGGTAACGGAGGTTCATGCCGCAGCAGACCACCAAAAATTGTCCCCCGACCCGCAGAAACACCCCCATGTTGAGCAGGCCGCCCAGCACGATCACCACGCCCGCCAGCCAACGCACGAACGTGCCGAAGCGCTGCTCGAAGAGTTCCGGGATCGTCATCACGCCGGAATCACGGAGCTTCTTCACGCAGAAGCCGGTGTACCCCACGAAGAACATGGCCAGTGCGTTGCAGATCCCGGGGATCGCCCCGGAGAATCCCCGGGTGTATCCGGCCTGGGCCGCATACATGCAAGTCACGATCCCGAACTCCGTGGCCGCCAGCGACGCGATGCCGAGATAGACGTTCATTTCTCTGCGCGCGACGATGAAATCCTCGACTCGGGTCACGTACTTGCGGATCGCGATGCCGACGACCATCGTCACAAGGAGGTAGAAACCGACGATGCCGCCGTCCAAGGGAGTGAAACCGCTCATAATCGCTGGGTCCTCTTCATTGCACCAGGTCCTTCGGGGACGCCAAACGCGAATTGTCGCGTTGGGGGAGCCCGCGCCAGGGTCTCGCGTGCGGAGCAGCCCGTCGGCCGCCCTGCAAGAGTCCCTCGGCCACGACGGCGACACTGTACCAGAGAGACTCGCGACTGTAAATGGGAAAAGATTCGTCACGCCTGGTTGCGGTTACAATGCACAAGCCCGACCCGCGAGGGGAGCAGATCGGGCTTGTGTGAAACTCCAAACGCGATGGCTCGCGTCTGGCAGAGGTCCCCAACGCGGAGCTTGGCGTTCGGGGCCCCCTGAACCCTTACCCGGTGGCGTGCTAACGGCCAGTGGATGGCTTCGCTACTTTCAGCACGACACCGAAGGTTCCGTGGGCCAGGACATTGAGTACCCCCCATTGTCCTGGCCCACCTCTTTGACACACAGCCGCAGGCTGCCCAGAGGCTGCGGAGCGATCATTCCTCAATTTGCCTCGTCCGCAGATCCGCGAAGAAGAGCCTGTCGGACCGGAGATCGATCGGGGCGACGAGCTCCGATGTCCCTTTTGCGGTAGCCACCACGATCTGCGCGTGCGCGAACCGCTCCGAAATCGGTGACACCCAGGTCACGGCGAAATCGCCGCGCATTGCGGCCGGCTGGGCCCGGCTGCGGTAGCCGGGGGTCAGGCCCTCGTCCGCCATCGCTTTGAAGAGGCGGGCCGTCAGCGTGAACCGGACCGTCCCCCGCCTGTCATCCCGCCAGTTCACCTCGGGATCCGCCGCCAACGTGCCCGCGTCCGACCCCATGGACAACAGCACCTTGTCCCGGGTGGCGGACGCCCCCTTGGCGACCACTTCGAGCGGATAGTCCGTGTAGTTGAGCACCCGGACCTGATACCGCTTGCCCACCTCCAGCAGCAGCGTCGGGTTCTCGTTGCCGAAGGTGCCGACGTGGATACAGCACGGCTCCTGAGCTTCCAACCGGTACGCCATGGAACCGTTGTCGCCGAACGTCCAACTCCCGCTGCAAAGCTGCGCCTGCGCAGTCGGAACGCCCGGAAACAGAAGAAGGAGGAAGAAACTACCGACTTGCCTGACTGTTGCAGTCCTCATCTTGGCCCCTTTCCCACATAGGTTACTCAATGGGCGATACCAAGGACCATCGGTATCGGACTGCTTATTCCTACCCTGGGAAACTAACCCCGGTTCGCAAATTCCGGCGGCCCCGCCGGAAAAATGTGTTCTACGGAATCGTCGTCGCAGGAAACGAAAGAGGCCGGAAGAACGCTGGACCGCAGGGCGCGCCGATGTGTCATTGTGAGGAGCGCAGCGACGAAGCAATCTCAACCCCTGTGATGAGAGATTGTCGCGCTTCGCTCGCAATGACATGATCTGCGGACAGTCTCTTGAGCCCTTCTTTGGCTCCCGCGGGCTTCGTCATTCCCACGAAGAGCCTGCCTCATTCGGCTCGGGCGTGATTGCCCTTTTTAGCTCTCCCCTGCCAGCCTCTTTTCATCCCTTGTCTCTGCGTCTTGTCCACTTGTTCGGTCCGTTGAAGGGTTACTCTGGATCTCCGCTTGATCGTCCTTCCTAGGGTAATTCCGGATTTCGCCGATCAGGAATCCATCTGGCCTTCCTCAGCGGTATCCCTGCCGATATAGTGGTGGACGAGAGGAAGCCAAAGTGAGCGAGTGCAGAACGCCAGGAGAAGAATGCCGAGAACGGCCGCGATTAGTTTCTTCCGTATGCTGAGACCGCAGAACCATGGACGCACGTTCCTCCAATAGAAGGTGCCTCCGAATACATCCCACGTATCGCCAAATAGCCGTTTGCGTCCAGTCTCGGCGGCTTTGTCCACTCCCTCCACCGGCGTCATGCCACCCGCCAGCGGCTCGCCCGGTTGCCCCTGCCGGTCCGGCACCCGCTCAGATGTCTCTAAATCGGCTTTCACGTAGCTCAAGGCTGTGTCGATGAATGTCTTGTCTGGCCCGTACGGTTGCCCGCCTGTGAGGCTCCATTCGACACTTGTCCTGACGCTCTTTGACCACACCTAATCTATGATCTGGTCGGTAGCGTAGGGCAAATACATGTCGTGGATTGCAGCCAAGATAGCGTAGAACCGTTGCAGGTTGAGTTCATCGCTGCCAAGCCGTTGCAGTTGCAGAACCACCATCTTGGGGGTGGTCAGTGATGGCTCCGGCAGTGGCGGGAGCAATTGGCCATAGGGGTGTGGTGCTGCAATCAGCGACTTGGGACACCAGCAACCATACGCCTGTTCCCGCGAAATGCCGCAATCGTCCCACCAGTCCGTAAGAACCACAATCCATTCGGTCTGACGGTGTTTCCGCGTCAGCCTCTCGATCTGGGCTTCCACAAAAGCGATGTTCTTCGCATAAAGCCACCGGTCCTGCTCGATTTCCACCGACCTTCCAAAGCGCGAGCGGTCTTCACATTCTATCACTCGCGCGCGGATCGCCGATACATAGTTGTTGGCCCACCGTGCGGGCATAGTGTCCCAGGTGTATCGGTCGGCATCAATGTCGTCTCGGAATTCCTTCCCTTCCACCGTGTACGTGACGAGATCCGGCAGATCGCCATAGGGGTCCGCCATGTAGAAAGGTATCCATTCCATGCTCTTTCTCGGCGGGCCAGCTTCTCTGTCTTGAAGGCGCGGATTCGCCTTCACTTTCTGCCGGTAATTGTAGCGGTCCCGCTCGTACTTCTCCCACCGGTCACCAAAAGGCTTGATTTGTCTGCGGAATTCCTCCAGAGCCGTCGGATTGGAGAGAAGCAATTCATTCACCTGCTTGGCGATTGCCTCACAGTAGTCAGCATACTCCTTGGGGACGTTGGTTATCATGGCCGCACTTCTAAAGAGAAAGCTGGGGACTCGATGAAGTTCTCAGGAAACCCGACGCCCATTGCCGGTGCACCATATCTCGTCCGGATGTGACTCTGTATGACGCCAGAATGAACCCTACAGATTTCATCGCCCCCCATTGTCCCACAACCGGACAGGATTTCAAGCGTTTGGGGAAACTGAAGGTGCCAGGTACATCTTGCGGGGGACCCGCGTCATCCAGAGACCGCATGAGCTGAAGCCCATCCTACAAATTGCGTCTCTCGCAAAGTCGCAAAGATCGCCAAGGTTCACGGATGCTTTCGTGTTGGTCTTCTTGGCGTGCTTGGCGTCTTGGCGCGAGTCGCCGTTGGTTTCAAGGGATCATCTGCAGATCACACCGATTTCACAGCTCGGCCTCGGGCTGCGCCCTTGGGCGGAACCAAGTCTATTCGCGCAGAGACGCGGAGGCACAGAGAAGAACACAACCGTACTTTGTCTTATCCCAGCGTCTCTGCGCGAGATATAATATTCCCCTTTCCACAAGGGCCTGCATCGTTTCATCCGAACTATCTGGAAATCCTCTTCAGTTGCTGCGGGTTAGCGGCACACATTCAAAGAGAATAATTTGCGGAACTCTGCGAAATCTGTGGATCAAATCATTTCTTCTTTCGGCTTTCTTTGCTTCTTTCGGCGATACCGAAACCGAGGCCGTCAGGCACGTTTCCGGGGCAATCTGTGTGAATCAGAATCCGCGCGGGCTCAAATTCGCCCCCGCACGCAATTCTTATGCCGCCTCGGAAAGCCGCTTGTTCACCGTGTGCCAGAACGTGGAGAGGGCCTCGTCTTTCCCGTCGAAATAGTCTTCGAAGAAGCCGGCTTCGCTGAGCTCGGGCGGATAGGAGTAGCGCTCCCCGTCCTCTCCATATTCGGTGACCCAGATACTCGGTTCGTGCGGATCGACGACCTCAAACAGATCCGGAGAGTAGAGATACGGCTTGCCATGATCGTTCAGCATCCGGTAATCATTCGCTTCGATTCCGATCACGAAATAGGGTTGATCCGGCGTGAGGTCCGGGAAAGCAGGATTCCTCTCTTTCGGTTTCACGATCATAAATCTCTCACCTTCTTCAGCTTGATCTCAAATCTGCCAATCCCTTGATGCTCATACCAATGATACTCGTATAACTCCCCCTCAACCTCAACGGCGGGGCTGCTTTTCTTGGTCCCCAGGGAGGACTTCCCGCCGTGCTCCCTGAGGAGTCTGGCCAAATCCCGTATACCTCGACCTCTGGCTATCACACGGGATCGAGCAATGAGTTCTTTCGTCAGCTTGGGAATATGTGTTCGCCTTTCTTCTGTTTACGGCACTCCCAATGCCCATATCTCCGTTACCGACTGAAACGATGATAGCATAACCTCGGTACGGAGTCAACGCACGATCCAAAGTCCGCATGGGCTGAAGCCCCTCCTACGGATTGGGTCTCTCGCGAAGTCGCAAAGATCGTCAAGGTTCAAGGGTGTTTTCGTGTTGGTCTTCTTGGCGTGCTTCGCGTCTCGGTGAGAGTCACCGTTGGCTTCAAGGGATCATCCGTAGATTACACCGATTTCACAGCCCGGCCTCGGGCTGCGCCCTTGGCCGGAACCAAGTCTATTCGCGCAGAGACGCGGAGGCGCAGAGAAGAACACGACCGTACTTTGTCTTATCCCAGCGTCCCGGCGTCTCTGCGCGAGATATGATTCGTCTTCCGACAAGGGCCTGCGTCGTTTCATCCGAACTATCTAGAAATCCTCTTTAGTTGCTGCGGGTTGGCAGCACGGATTCAAAGAGAATAATCTGCGCAAATCTGCGAAATCTGTGGACCAATCATTTCTTCTTTCGGCAATCCGGAGATCGTTGCGGCCAGCGTGGGCTGTGGTAAACCGGTGTGACCCGCTACGCCGCATTTGTGGGGGCGACGCCGAAGAGGCTATGGAGCAGGGCACCGACGCCGTAGGCGAGGACGGCCGCAATGCTCCCGATCCGGAAGGTCTGTAATCCTGAGCACAGCGCGGGACGATTCAGCATCACGCCTTTCCAGACGCCCAGAACGGCGAAGGCGGCCGCCGAAAGGACGCTGCTGTTCAGGAAGAGATGCTGTCCCACGGGGAGCGGGAAGACGAAGGGAATCAGGGGGATGAAACCGAAGAGGAGGAAGGCAATGAAAGTGACCAAAGCGGCGCGGCGGGGGCTCGCGGAGACTCTTTGCAGGTTGAGCTCTTCTTCGAGCATCGTATCAATCCACACCTCCTTGTCGCGGGTGATGGTTTCGACAATGCGGTCGAGTGTGGCGCCGCGAAAGCCCTTGCGGGCAAAGATCTCCCGCACCTCCCGGTACTCGCCTTGCGGATAGCGGTCGATCTGCCAGGGCTCATCCTCCTTGGCTTGCTCGACCTCCTCCCGCCGGCTGCGGGTGCCCAGGTAATTGCTCACAGCCATGCTGAACCCGTCCGCAATCAGGTTGGCGAGGCCCAGAACGACGACCACCTGCGTCGAGAGCCGGCCGCCCGCACTGCCGGCCACGACGACAAAGGTCGTAATGATCCCATCGACGCCTCCCAGGACGGCGTCGCCGAGAGGGCTCTCGCCCCCGGGAGCCGAGATCCGCTCCCGAATCCTGTCCGGCCGATGCTCCTCTTTCAGGTCTCTATGCTTCGTATGGTTCCACATATCCTGAGCCCCATACGTAGACTATGCGAACGCGGCGGAAAGGATTTTGCGGAATCCGGCGCAGCTCTGCGACGAGTTATTGTCCCGGTTGCTTCCCGCAACATGGAAGCTCTCGAATCGGACGTGGTAACCAAGCCGGACTATCCGAGGCTCTTTCGGCGTTTACAGGACCACCGATTCGTGATAGAGTGGAGCCATGGATACCCTTGATTCTGTGCAGATCGACCGGAAGACATTCTCCGTCGCCTCCCTTTTGGACCCGCCGGACGAGAAAGCCTATTGGCTTTCCAAGACTCCCGCCGAGCGCCTCCAGGCGGCGGAGCTGATGCGCCAGATTGTTTATGGCTACGATCCAGCTACCACGCGAATCCAGAAAGTCATCGAGGTCGTTCAACTTCAACCTCAACCACGGCCAATGTCGTAAGAAAGCCGCCGCCCGCAATCAGGCCGCAGCAGGCTTGGGGCACCTGCCATAATTCTGGAGAGTTGAAATTTGCAATCTGGATATCGACAATCCTGTTGCCCGTGTCGTTCGGGCAATCCGAGACAACCTCAAAATCTACGAGCCTCTAACATGATGATGGTCCACGGGAAGGCTTCTGTTTCTTGTCATTCCCGCGCAGACGGGAATCCAATCAGGTCGCGGCTTTTCTGGACCCCCGCCTGCGCGGGGGTGACAGAGGCAGGCCAGACGTTCATTCTGTTGGAGGCTCTAAAGCACCAAATACGCACGCCCGACCGAGGCCGTTTTGAATTTTGGTCCTTGGAATTTGTTTGGGATTTCGGATTTGGTGCTTCGGATTTCCGGTACAGAGACAACTCGGTCCTGCAAGCTCCACCCCACAAGTCTCGTTAGCCCGCCCCCAGTTATTGGAGGGTGCCGGCTGGTCGGGCTCGGAGCGGCCGCCCAGGTGCTTGGCCAGGAATTTCTCGGCGGCGGCGTAGAACTTCAGGCGGTTCTCCGGCTTCGCAAAGCCGTGGCCTTCATCCGGGAAGACGAGGTACTCGTAGGGGATGCCCTTTTCCTTCATGGCCGCGACGATCTGCTCCGATTCCGCCTGCTTGACCCGCGGATCGTTCGCGCCCTGGCCGATCAGAATCGGGATCTTGATTTGATCGACCTTGAAGAGCGGCGAGCGGGATTTCAGGAACTCTTCTTCCGTGTCGGGATTGCCCACGCGTTTGTAGAAGGTCGCCAGCAGCGGCGTCCAGTACGGCGGGATCGACCGGATCAGCGTGATCAGGTTGCTCGGGCCGACGATATCGACCGCACAGCGAAAGACCTCGGGCGTGAAGGTCGCGCCGACGAGGGCCGCATAGCCGCCGTAGGAACCGCCGAAGATGGCGACCTTCTTGGCGTCCGCGTAGCCCTGCTGGACCGCCCAGTTCACCGCATCGATCAGGTCATCGTGCATCTTCGCGGCCCACTGTTTGTCACCGGCGTTGACGAATTCTTTGCCGTAGCCGGTCGAGCCCCGGAAGTTCACCTGCAGGCAGACGTAGCCGCGATTGGCGAACCACTGGGCCTCGGGGTCGTAGCCCCAGGCGTCCCGGGCCCACGGCCCGCCGTGCACCGCCAGCACCATCGGCAGATTCCTCCGCTGGCCCCAGGCAGGGAAGGTGACGTACCCGTGGATGGTCAGGCCGTCACGAGCTTTGAAGGAGATCGGTTCCATGCGGGCCAGCGTGTACTTCTTCAACTCCGGCCGGGCATCGAACAGGAACGTCCCTTTGTTCGTCTGGGGCTCGTAGGCGTAGAACGAAACCGGGCCATCGTCCTTCGTGAAGCCGACCAGCCAGGTGGCATCGGCGTGGTCCCGGTCATAGACGGAGAAGTCGCCGCGGTCCAGCTTGCCGATGGCCTGGAAGTCATCCTTGACGGAACCGTCGAGCACGGTCCATTCCGTCCGCGCCCGCGTGAAACCGACCGCCTGCACCTGGTACGTGTCCGGATGGATCATTACCTCGCCCACATCGTACTGAGGATCCTGGACGATCGTCTCGGTCTTCTTCGTCCCCAGCTCCATCTTCACTAATCGTCCCGCATTGAAGTCACGCGAGTCAACCAGGTACAGGGCATCGCCCCCCTTGTTGAAGCTGACGGGCCGGCTGGTGAGACTGTCGGCGGCGCTCCACGTGATGATCTTGGCCCACTCGGCATCCTCCCTGGGTCGCACGAGCATATCGAAGCCGCCCTCCGGCGTCGCGACCATCGCGCCACGGACCTTCAATTGGGCATCCGCGACCCAGGCGATGATATTGCCGGGGTTCTTGGTCGTCAGCTTGAGCTGGCCGGTGGGCAGATCGAGATGATAGACGTCATGGACCTTCTCGTCCTCTTTGTTCATGCCGATCAAGATCTCATTGGGAAAATGCTTATCGACCGCGACGACCTGGACCTGGACTTTCTCGTAGGGCGTCAGGTCCCGAATCTCACCGCTCTCCCGATGGACGGCATACAGGCGCCAGTTTTCGTCGCCGCCTTTGTCCTGGAGATAGAGGATATGCTGGTTGTCCTGGGCCCAGAAGTAGATGCGGATGCCGCGATCGGTGTCCTTTGTGATAGCCTTGTCATCCTCCCGGCCCACCGTCTTGACCCAGACGTTCAGCACATCCTGCACCGGGGCCAGATACGCCAGCCGCTTACCGTCGGGCGCGATCTGCGGACTCGTCTTGACCGGATTGCCCAAGAGGACCTTGCGCGGAATCAATTCGACGGGCTTGGCCCCTTTGGCCTGGGCTGCGTCCTCCTGCGCCGAGAGCCCCGGCGCAAGAGAGGATGATAGACAAATCGCGATAAGACCGACCAGGATCCGTTGGGCGCTCTTCATAGACATCCCCTTTCCCAAATCAACCACCCCAAATCGAACCGCGGGAACACCGTCTTCCTGGTCTGTTATTGTGCCCCCAACCGACCCGGAAAAGCAAGGGAGGAAATACAGAAAACACGACGCGCAGAGGATCTCCTGCACTCGGCAGAGACTCAGAGGTCCGCCGGCCAGAAGGCCCAGTCGCCGTTGTCGGCCCACTGCCGCCGCTCGCCACGGCTGTCCGTGCCGGACCGGCCGCCATCGTCCCGACGATCCGTGCCCCAACTATAGAGCAGGAATCCCTCGTCGGTTTTCCGGTAGGTCAAAGGCCCTGGGCCGAAGGGATCTGGAGGGGGCTGGCTCAGAAAGCCCTGCTCCACCAAGTGGTCCAGGCGATCCGGATAACCTCCCATGGCTCGATGGTACCGCTGAAGGGCCAACAGCGTGAGGGCGGCGGTCTCGTGCGTCTTCAGCCGCCATGCTTGTCGTGCGACGCCTTCGTAGGCCCCCGTGACGATAGAGAAGAATAGGTTCAGCGTCGCCGCTTCCATGCTGGCGTTCGGCGCCCCCGGGCCCAGCGCGTTCGGCGGCGTATTCAGCCGACTTTGCGCCTGCTGGAAGAACCGATCCACCAGGGCGACGGTCTCGCGGCGATCCGGGTAGCGAAACCGCAGCGTGTTCACCAGGCTCTCTTTCCAATTCTCGGCGGCGTAGACGAATCCCTGTGACAGCGCATGGCCGCCCCCGCGCCCATCGTCGGTGAAGGTCCGTTGGACCTGGTCGTACCAGAAGGCCTTCTCGCAATCCAGGTCGATGACCTGCCGGCCCAGATCGAAACCCGACGCCAATTCCTTTTGGACATGCTCCAGAACCTCCGGCGGGACCTTCGCGTCGGTCAGAATGGCCACGATCCCGTCATAACCGATAGCCTCGGTTGAGATCCCGACCATCTGTCCGTTCAGAGCCCCTCGGTTCTGCAAATGCCGGCCCCAGCGCCGTAGCACGAGGCAGTCCTCGAGCGCCGGCGCGACGTCGCCGCGGCGCGTCTCCCAGACAATCCATTGTTTGAAAGCCAACGTCACCCGGCGGTACTTCTCGACGGTCTTCAGGTCCGCCGGGACCACGCTCATCTGGAGGGGAACCGCTTCGTTACTGTCATAGGTGGGCCAGTAGTGCGGCGTGTTCGCGCCGCGCCGCAACAGGTCGAACACCGCCCGGTTCCGGGCGAGCCACTGCTCGATCAACTGCACCTCGGCGTCACTGTAGCCCACCGACGACCAGCGCCGCAGACGCATCTTTTCCTCGAGCCCCTGTGGCGGCGGCACATAGAGTGCCGCGGCCTGGTCGCAGTAGACCTTGGCGTTCTCGACCCCCTGTGTCACCGGCCGCCAATGGTCACTCATCCAGACGGCGTAGTTGACCCGAATCGTAGGCTGGCCCAGCAGAACGGGGAGCAGGCACAACACGTAGTAGACGATCACGATCCCCAACCCCTGCGCGCTGCGCAGCAGGATCTTCACCCACAGGGGCCGGCAGCGTTTCTTGGCCCGGTGACACAGAGCCGCCAATAACCTGACGTCGCCGAAACCCTTGATCAATTCCTGCGCTTGACGCTCCTTCTCCTCAGGCGTCGCACAGTCCCTCAGCGCATCCGCGAAATGGGCCGTGAGCTCGGCCTGCACCTCGCGCCGGGCCCTTCGCCGGTACCACATCCGCCGGCCCACGCGCCGGATGAACTCGGCCGCGCAAGGCGGCAAGCCGGTGTCGTGATTTGAATCGGGCTTGTCTTGCATCTTGAAACCTCCGCTGCTTTCTACCAAAGCCGCTTTCACGGCACCGCCTCACAGCGCCGCTTTCAGCGCGCCACCGAAGAGCAGGTCCAGGCCCTTGGCCAGACCCTGAAGCTGAGTCTTCTGCTGGGCCAATTCCTCTTCGCCCCGGCCGGTGATCGAGTAGTAGCGGCGGTGCCGGCCGGAGTCGGTCGTCTCCCACTTGGCTTGGACGAGCTTCTTCGCCTCCAAGTTGTAGAGCAAAGGATACAGGGTCCCTTTGCCCAGCGTGAGAATATCGCCGCTGCGTTGCTCGATCGCCTGGCTCAGCTCATACCCGTACATCGGCCCCCGCGAGAGAATTTGCAGCACCACCACGGGTGCCACCCCTTTGAGCAACTGACTCTCGAACTTCATATAACCTCCTGATTATCTGCCCGGTTCAATGCTTTGTTTCGCATATTATGTTATGCCAACTATGCAATGTCAACCATAAAATTCACGGATTCTGAGATTTTTTGCCATCAATGCAAGGTGGGCGCCATACGGTGTTGTCGTGCGGTGGTTGCGCCGCTCGTTTCGTTTGGAGTACCGCGTTTACGCGGGTCGGACTGGTCTTGGCCGCCTGAAGGCGGTACTCCGAACCGCGCAACCGACCCGCACGGCTTCCGGTACCATCCAGCGGAAACGGTGCGCGGTACGCGCCCCTACCGGCACATCCCGCTTATTGGCAGCGTGCCACGATCTCCTGCCGGCCTTGGAGCGTGCCCGGCAGAACGACCCACTCCTTTTCCCGGTCGAACTTGTCATGGGCCCGGCCGTTCACAAGAACGCTCTGAAGCGGCTTGGCCTGCGGGTGGCGAACCCGCAAATAGATCGTCTGGGGCTGATTTCGCGTGGGCGGGTCGAGAGTGATTTTGATGCTCCCTTTCGCTGCCTGAGAGTCATATTGGAGAGACAGCGGGCCGAAGTGCGTGGCCGCTCGCTGGATGCCGATCTTATTGCCGTCGCGCAGCCAATAGCGCGGGATGGCCTGGCCGAGGTACAGGTCGCGGCCCTGCTCGTTGACGAACATCAGTCGCAGCCAGTAGGTGGACTGGGCCTCGTCCGAGGTCTTGAAGTGATCGCCGCGCGGGTAGCCCAGCTCCGGGAGGCAGTGCTCGTTGCACATGCGGATCTCGGGATAGAAGGCCGAGGCGAAGCCGTTGAAGTAGGCCCGGAGGTAGTGCTTGATCTCGTCGCGCCACAGGTACGGCAACGGGCCATCGAGCAGATTGGACTGCATCGAGAACCCGCCGCGCGAGAACCAGAAGGTATCGAAGGTCGGGATCGAGTAGCCGTAGCGGTCGGAGATGTAGAGGTTGTCCTCGTAATCCTGGAGAATCCAGCGGGTCTCCGGGGCGGTGGGAGTCAGCAGGTTATAGGCGGGCAGGAACAAGGAGCCTTCCAGTGTCTCGCGCAGCCAGCCGTGGGCCCGACCGCGTTCGTAGAGCCGTGAGGGGATCTTGGGAACGTACGTGCCGTCGCGCAGCCGAACCACGGGGCAGAGAATCCGCGACTCCGTGATGCCGCGCAGGAAATCGTCGTAGTACGCCTGGGCCTCCTGCTGCAAACGCTTGCCTTCCGGATGCCCGAAGTCGGCCAAGGCGTCGGCCAAGGCCCGGAAGCCCCAGACAGTGGCGCTGTTCGTCGCCAGCCAATTCCAGTAATCGGTCACGTCCTCCAGCGAGCCCGTCGGCAGCCAGCCGTAGGACAACGGTTTACGCCCATCCGGACTAGCGCTCATCGTGCCCTTCCGCTCCCGGATGACCCACTCGCAGGCTTTGATCATACCGGGGGCCGCCTTCGTCATCCACGCGCGGTCGCGGGTATACCACCAGTGCTCGGCCATGCCCCACATGACGTAGCCGTGGCTCTTGTTGTAGCCGCCGGTCTCGTGGCCGCCGGCGCCGTAGAACTGCCCTTCGCGAGTCTTGAAATTGCCCGGCATGGCGACCGTGCCCTGGTAGTGCAGAAAGGCATCGTAGTTCCTCCGGGCCTGGTCGTGGTAGCCGCGCCGGTCGAGGTCGCTGATCATCATGACGGATTCGTTCGGATAGACGCCATAGTGGAACGTGCCGACATGGGCATGGAGGTAGTCCGTGTCGAGCTCTTTGAAGCAGTTGACCAGGAGGTGACGTGTGTGGGCCCGGTAGAAGTCGTTGATCCACGGCTCGGGCGTCTGAATCTGCGTGCCTTGCGCCGTCAGTCCACGCCAGAATGCGCAGACCCGCTTCGCCTCGGCCTCGAAATCCAGGGATCGAACCGCTTCGATCTCCTCCTCCTTCGTCAAGGTAATGGAGGGAATCGTTACATACAGAAGACGACTCTGGCCCGGTTTGAGGCGCGCGGTCCAAGTCACGGAGCCACGCTCTTCTTTCCAGCCGGCCTGTCCCTCCGCTTTCACCAGGAATCGCAAGCGCTCGCCCTGATCCGACACCGCCAGCGCCTGGTCTTTCCTGAGGGCGAGTTTCTCGTCCTCGCGAGCGTTTGCGCCGAGCCGCAGCGCCGCCGTGGCTTCCTGCGCATCCGATACGTTGACCATTCGGACCTGCATTAACAGAACAGTCGGCGTGTCCAGAGCGACATCGTTCAGGTCCTTGACCGCCGCCGTGAGGACTGTCTTCTGTTCGTAGTACACCGGCCCATCCTGCCACCACGTCCGCAGCACGGGCAGATAGCCCTCCTGCAACTCCCGGCCGCCCCGCGTCTCCTCCGACGGGAACCCGCAAGAGATTCGCAGCGTGTCGCCGGTCCAGAGCTTGCGGGCGCTGTCGCGCGAACTGCGCTGGACGTCGAACCAGCGTTTGACCGCGGTGACTTCGATCTCGCCGTTGGGATTCTGGCGCATCGTATTGCGGTTGCCCGGCAGGCCGTGAACGAAGTACAGCGGCCGCTTCAGAGGCATGTCGTTCCAGGCCCGGCCCAGCGTCTGCTCCTCGGCCGCCGTCACGCGGTCGTAAACCGTTTGGCCGGCGAACTCGCGTCGCAGCGCCTCGCGGTAGGCATCGAGGGAAATCTTGTCGTCCGCGTTCGTCACAAGGACACCGAGATCATCCACGACAATGCGGTCGCCCCGGGCCACTTCGTCGGCTGCAAAGGAAAGCGGCCGCGTACTGGACCGGACCGTGACCACCGTGCGGTCGTACCGACCGTCAAAGGGATCGGCGGCCATCACCAGATCGGCCTCAACGCCGTCCGCGTTGGCCGTAGCCAAGGTCCATCCCAAATCCGGCTTGACCGTGACCGAACCGTCAACAGCTCGCACGGCCGTCACAGCGCCGTTGAACACCTCCAACCAGCCTGATTCCGCTTGGCTCCCCACCCCCGCCGTGGCGAGGGCATCTTGCCCTTGTCCTCCTGTGGCGAGGGCATCTTGCCCTTGTCCTCCTGTGGCGAGGGCATCTTGCCCTTGTCCTCCTGTGGCGAGGGCATCCTGCCCTTGTCCTCCTGTGGCGAGGGCATCTTGCCCTTGTCCCTCGAACGCGCCAAGCACACCGGAGCCCGGTGAAGCAAGGCCAGGATGGCCTCGCGACGCAAGGGCGGGACGCCCTCGCCACGATGCCTGGGCTACACGCGGCGCGCCAAACTGGAGGCGAACGCGCAGAGTCTTGCAGACGGAGTCCGTGTACACCCGAAAACGCGACGGTACGGGCAGAACACTATCGGCCGCGACCCGAACCGCGAGGGTCTTGCGGTACGTCACCCCCTCACCCTTGAGCTTAGGGATTTCCTCCGAGGAAGTCGGTGCGAAGGTGAATTCGTATGTATTGCCGGTCCGCTGGACGTGAGTCTTCGCCGCGATCCACCGGCCGTTGGTCCAATCATCCATGGCATCCCAGCCGACGCCGCCGGCCCCCCGCTCGACGATCAGCGGATCGGCCTTGCCGTCCCAGACCCGGTGCCAGTACTCCAGCCGGAGCTGTGATGGCTCAGGCACAGCTTGATTCCCATCGAACTCCACAACCACACGCCGGACCTTGCGCGGCTCCGCCCAACGGGGACCGTGGGACTTGCCGTCTCCGTAGGAAATGGGAAAGCCGAATGGCGCGATGTCGAACGCAGCGCCCGGCGCGTACTCTCCCGCGGGACCTGCGGTCCGTTCCGCAGCACTTCCAGACAGAAGGATACAGGTGAAGAGAAGAAGTGTTTTCATCAGACCGATCCTTTCGCTTTGACCATCGCCAATCCTACGCAACGGAAAGTCCCCACCATCTTACCCGTTCGCCGCCGGACATCAAGACCGTGGACCAGACTTGCGGCATGGGCCGTGCGCCGATAGACTGCGGTGGTCGACCGTCAGCGATCGGACAACGATCAGGTGCAATCGGGAGGTGGTCCTTATGACAGGTGTGCTCAACGCTCGGTGCTTCGTCCCCCTCATCGCGGCCGTGCTGTGTGTCCTCGTTTGGGGGAATCCCGCCGGCGCGCGTGGCGCCGAGGCTGCGAGCAAGAAGAAAATCGTCTTCGTTCCCGGCCGGCAGAGCCATGGTTGGACCGGCCACGCCTACACCGCCGACTGCAAGCTGCTGGCCTCAATTCTCAACGAGAGCGTGCCCGCCATCGAGGCGGTGGTCCTCGAAGGCGGCTGGCCCGTAGGGGCGAATAATCATTCGCCCATGTTGGATGGCGCCGCGGCCATCGTCATCGCCTGCGACGGCAATGGTCTGCTCGGCTCCCAATCCAACTGGCAGGCCCTCGACGAGCTCGCCAAAAAAGGCGTCGGGATCGCCTACCTCCATTATGCCCTCGATCCGGGCAAAGAATACGGCAAGTACCTGCTCAACTGGATCGGCGGCTACTACGAGCAGTTCTGGTCCGTAAACCCCTCGTGGCTGGCCGATTTCAAGACCCTGCCCAACCACCCGATCGCGCGGGGCGTCCAGCCGTTCAAGGTCTCCGACGAATGGTACTATCACATGCGGTTCGTGGAGAACATGGCCGGCGTGACGCCGATCCTGACCGCCATGCCGCCCGACAGCACCCGCAAGGGCAAAGACGGCCCGCACAGCGGCAATCCCGAGGTCCGCGCCCGGATGGGAATGCCCGAACACGTCGCCTGGGCGTATGAGAGACCCGGCGGCGGTCGCGGCTTCGGCTGTTCCGGCGGCCACACCCACTGGGTCTATGCCCAGAATGACTTCCGAAAGCTGATTCTCAACGCCGTCTGCTGGATCGCCGGCGTCGAAGTCCCGCCCGACGGCGTCGCCACCCCAACGCCCACCGCCGAACAAATGGAGGCCAATCTCCAAGGCGACCGCCCGGCCGAATGGACCACGGAGCGGGTCAAGCAGACGATCGAGAAGATGAACCAGCGCCAATAGTGGTCAGTTGGCAGCAACTGAGAACTGGGAACCGACTGTCGCCAACTATCGGCTGGCAGCACCGATAACAACGGTCCGTGTGGCACCGGGATAGCTCCGGCAGCAGTGCGCGCCGAATCTTGTCAACCTGTCCCTCAATCATGCCGAACATAGTCCACGGGAAACAGTAGATCATCAATAGAAGAAGGAATCCTGCTCATGCAGACCACCTTGCTGGAACAGACTGCTCAGACAACCGGGACCAAGAAATGCCCGTTCTGTGCGGAGCAGATTCAGGCGGAGGCGATCAAGTGCCGTTATTGCGGCGAGTTCCTCTCCGAGGTGCCCGCAAGGTCCCCAAGAGAAACGCCTTCCGACGTCACTCCCAAACCGCGCCCGAAGTGGTATTATTCCGGTTCCACCCTCCTGATGGCCGTGCTGTGCCTCGGGCCGCTGGCCCTGCCGCTGGTCTGGCTGAACCCCCGCTACAAAAGCCTCACCAAAGTCCTGATCACCGTGGCGGTCATCGCCCTGACCCTCGTCGTCTGCCATTATGCGATGAACACCTACAAGAACCTCCTGGACCAAATCAAAGCCCTGGGTATGGGCTGATCGTCGGACGGCGCCCGGTTGCGCAATTCGTATCCGTTTGTAGGGGCGACGCATGCGTCGCCCGTACGGTGTTTACGCGGGCGCACGGCAATTCGGAAACTCGCTTGAATCCCCGGCTTGCACAGATATCATAGGCTCCGTCTCTGCGATGTTTCTCATGCAGTACGGAGAAGATAGCTGTGCCATCGCTGAACTGGATCGGCAAGGAAGCGGTTGTCGGACACCACCGCCAAGTGCCGTATCACCTCTTGCGCTGCGACAACGCCCTGTCCTGTGGCGACCCCAATGCCAGCAGGCGGCTGACCGAAAGAACCACTCTCCTGCCATCCGGGAATTCCGTTGAGAATAAGAGCGACTCGGGGTAAAAACATGTAGGTTACGGGCTGCTCGTGAGCAATCGCCCATAGGGAATGATCCCGGAATGGTGGCAGGCTATGACATGTGTCGAGATATTCCGGCGCTGCGTCGAAGCAATGAGTCAGCGCAAGTTGATCGTGCGTGAATCCGCAAGGGATAAGGAGTTTCATTTTCAGAACTGGTTTGAAACCCGCCTCGCGGAGACGCATCTCAAGTATGAGCGAGGAGGCCGGAATTCATATCCTGATTTCCGCCTCGTAGAGCATACCGACGGATATGAGATAAAGGGTCTCGCCTATCCCGGCCGCGAAGTGACGTATGACTGTAATAGCCAAGCACCCTCGGGGTATCACAACGGCCGCACGGTATACTATGTGTTCGGGAGATACCCGGCACAGCCCGATGGCAACCGCTATCCGCTGCTCGATCTCGTGATCTGCCACGGGGACTTCCTTAACGCCGATCACGAGTATGTTCATGGAAACAAGAGCATCAAGGGCTTCGGCAGCTATGGAGATATCATGGTTCGCGACAGGAAGATGTACGTGGCGCCCACACCGTTCGGGTTGCTCGACGGCGTGGCGCATCAGCGCACACTGGTGGTGCCGGAGAGTATGAGTCCAGGGGACGAATACGTTCAAGTGGGCGACTTGGTCAGGACAGAGGCGGAGCGCGTCCTTGTTGCCTACTCCTTCGATCTGAGGAGCAACAAATTATCGGCGCGATGGGTGGCGAATCCTGCCAAGGGCAGAAGGCATGCCTTCGGAGCTTATCGGCTCAAAGGAGATCCCGAGGAGAGTGCATCGTTGCGTCTGGTGGCAGATTGACGCTGGTGAGATAGGCTAATACGCGCTATGACAGAAGCCAACCACAAAGAAGCAGGAATGCTCATTGAATCAGACTCCTTTCCGTTCGCTTTCCTCTCCGACTTGGCGGAAATCGAAAGCTGGCGCAAAGAGATTCACCGTCCGGTTTATCACACGCGCAAATGGTGGGCCACCCGCCTGGGGTCGGTCTTTCGCGGGATCCTCCTGGCCTGCTGCACGCCAACCGGCGCAGACTTCGAAAAGGAGTTCTATCGGAGACACGACTTTGGCGGGAAGATCGTCCTCGACCCCTTCATGGGTAGCGGAACCACGATCGGGGAAGCACACAAACTTGGATTCACCGCCGTGGGGTGTGATATCAACCCTGTGGCGGTAGAGGCTGTCCACGTAGCCCTGGGAAACCTCGAGCGGACAGGTATCATCAAAGCGTTCCGCGGGCTCGATGAGGACGTCGGTGCGCGGATTCGGGCTTTGTACAAGGCCAAGGACGCGGGTGGCATCGAATGCGATGTCCTTTACTACTTCTGGGTCAAGTACGTTTCCTGTCCCCAATGTGCCGCCAGGGTGGACCTCTTCTCCTCCTACATCATCGCGCGGCATGCGTACGCGGCACGCAATCCGGTGGTGCAGGTGATCTGCCCCGCTTGTGGGGGGCTCTTTCCTTCCACCTACAATGCCGCAGAGGAAGACTGCCCCAAATGCCGTCACGTGTTCGATCCGCAACAGGGGCCAGCGCGCAACGCCAAGGCTCATTGCGGCAATTGTCACTCCGCCTTTCCAATTGCTCAGGCGATTCGCGAGACCGGGCGCCCCCCCGAGCACCGTCTGTACGCCAAGCTTCTCTTACGGCCCAACGGCGAGAAGGTCTATCTTCCAGCTACCAATGAAGATTTGGCCGCGTACACGGCAGCCTCTCAGCAATTGCCGCGAGAAGAGCTGCTCCTTCCGGATCTGGAAATCGCCGACGGCTACAATACCCGCCAGGTTTTGAACTACGGATATCGCTCGTGGCGAGATTTCTTCAATCATCGGCAGCTTCTCGCTCTCGGGCTGCTGCACCGGGCGATCTGTGCCATTGAAGACCGTGATGTGCAGGCGGCATTATGGGGCGTCTTCTCCAGTGTTCTTGAGTTCAACAATATGTTTGCCTCGTACAAGGGAGAGGGAACGGGCGCCGTGCGACACATGTTCTCCCATCACATTCTAAAGCCTGAACGTACACCCATTGAGGCGAACGTGTGGGGAACCGAAAGCAGTTCTGGTGCTTTCTCCACTCTTTTCAAGAGCAGGCTGATGCGCTGCATCGACTATCGGGAGAGACCGTTTGAGATCTCTCTATCCCACTCACGAGGCGATACCTCCGGTTCAAAGATCTTCGGGTGCAGTGATCCGTTCCAGGGGCGCGTGAAGATTGGCTGGCCGACCCCAGCGGAAGGTGATGGACGACAGATCTTCCTGGCTTGCGGTAGCTCCCATGAGACGGGGCTTCCTGCCGGCAGTGTTGATTGTGTTGTCACCGATCCCCCCTTCTTCGACAACGTCCACTACTCAGAACTTGCAGATTTCTTCTACGCCTGGCAACGCCTGCATCCAAGCCTGTTCGATGGCTCCCTGCGAACGACAAGACAACCAGAGGAGGTCCAGGACACCGACGCGCGTTGCTTCTCCAGGAAACTGCAAGCGGTTCTGTCGGAATGCCATCGCGTTCTGAAAGACACAGGGCTGCTTGTCTTCACGTACCATCATTCACGACACGACGGTTGGGTTTCGGTCTGCGAAGCATGCATGGGGGCAGGCTTTCGTTTTGTCAACGCTCATCCTGTGAAAGCAGAGATGTCCGTTGCGGCCCCCAAATCCCAGGCAAAGGAACCCATAGACATCGACATCGTACTCGTATGCCGGAAGGCTCATACGGACAAGAGAACCCGACGGGATGAGGACTCTGCCTGGCTGCACGGCGAGCAGAAAGCCCGGGAGAAGGCTCTCGTGTATCTCCGGAAGCCGCACAGGTTTTCGAAAAATGACGTCAAGATCCTCCTCCTCAGCCAACTCCTCGTTGAGTATTGTCCGGGCCGCACGGTAGACGAAATGTCCGACGTGCTTGCCAGACTCCTGACGCGCATAGAGACGACCAGTTCGTCTCTTCTCCTTGAGATCGAGAAGTCCTCTGCGAGCAATCGACAATACCCAGCCAGACCTGCGCAAGAGGAATTGTCCTTGTTCAAGTGAAGTGTTGGGGGGCGAAACCTCGAACGCGGGGATTACGCCTTTTCGCTGCGTACGTCCACGGACCGGTTCTACCCCGACTTCGTGGCCAGCCTCAGGAATGGGCGAATCCTGGTCGTGGAGTACAAGGGCGAGATCTGGGCGGATACCGCGGATACGCGCGAGAAAACGATGATCGGCCGCATTTGGGAGGCCCGGAGCAAGGGACGCTGCCTCTTCCGGGTCGTCGGCAAGCGGGACTTCGAGGCCCAAATCACGGAAGCAATCCGCAGATAACCACGCCGGCGCCTTGCGGGAGGGCGTGGCCGGGATGCGGCATCGGTCAAAATATGCGCAGATTTCACTTTACAAATAACATACTTTCCTGTATAATATTAGCACAATGGAATAGAGGATCGTAGATCGGAGACCACTGAGAACGGAGGACGGATGACAGAAGACCGAGGACGGCGACGGATGCGAAACAAAGCCAAAAGGCGGTAGCCGGTAGTCGGTAGTCGGTTTGAAGATGGCGGTAAAGACAAAGCCAATTGAAGAAGTTTCAAGTTTGAAGTGTCAAGTTTTAAGCTGGAGAAGCAGATGGTCGGAACTTCAAACTTCGCACTTTACACTTCCCACTCGGCCGAAGGCCGCTCGTGCGAAACAAAGCCAATTCCAGCCGGAGGGAAAGTTGTGGCAAGTGCTTCATGGGAAAAGGGTTATGATGAATGGGGCATGCGAAGGCGTTCGGCGAAACAAAGCCAATTGGCGCAGAGATCAGGTTTCAGGGATCGGGGGCCGGCGACCTGACACTCGATACCTGACCCCTGGACCTGCGTGTGAAACAAAGCCAATTTCGCCGTCGGCAGGCGGGGCTGTCGCTGGACGCAATTGTGCAAAACCAAGCCAATTTCCACCGCCATGCCGATGCGGAGATCGGCGCTCCCGGGGTCAAGCGTGCGAAACAAAGCCCATTCGCGTAGGGATCAGGTTTCAGGGATCGGGGGTCAGCGACCTGACATCCGATACCCGCCCCCTGACCCCGGCACGTTTGTGCGAAACAAAGCCAATTTCAGGCAGAGGGCAAGCAACGGCAAGTGCTTTGCGGAAAAAGGGTTATGATGGATGGGACCCGCAGAAGCGTTCAGCAAAACAAAGCCAATTTCCGCCCGTTGGGCCAACGCGGCAGGTTCAGAATCCGCCGCAGGCCCACCACACCCCAACGCCAGAAAGGCTGGTGTCATGAGACGCAAACGGGTACGATCTAAGCCGCCAAGCACTCCTGGTAAGTCTACAGTGGCGGTGATGGGCATGAATTCAGAGAAGGGGTTGGCCTATGGGTCGGAAGCTCTGTAGTACGGTATTTGTAGTACTGTTCTTGGGTCTCAGTGCCTTCGGGCAGGCCAACTGGCCGCAGTTCCGTGGGCCGCAGGCCGGGGTGGTCGAGGATCAGGCTCTGCCGGATACTTGGAGCACTACGGAGCACGTGGCATGGACCGCGGAGGTCCCCGGGCGGGGCTGGTCTTCGCCCATCGTTTGGGGTGATCGGGTCTTCGTGACCACCGCGGTCGCCGAGGGGGACATCGAGATGCCCAAGAAGGGGCTCTATCTCGGCGGTAATCGCGAAACCCCCTCCGACAAGATGCACCAGTGGAAGGTCTATTGCCTTGACTTCAAGAGCGGCAAGGTTATCTGGGACGCCGTCGCCCACAGGGGCCTGCCCAAGTATGCCCTGCATATCAAGAACTCGCACGCCTCCGAGACCCCCGTCACCGACGGCGAGCGGGTGTACACCTATTTTGGGAACGTGGGGCTGTTCTGCTACGACCGCAGCGGCAACTTGGTGTGGTCCAAGAAATGGGACACGGTCAAGACCCGCTACAACTGGGGCACCGCGGCTTCGCCCGTGCGGTACAAGGATCGGCTCTACATCATCAATGACAATGACCAGCAGTCGTTCCTGGTCGCCCTGGACACGAAGACGGGCGAGCAGGTGTGGCGTGCGGACCGAGATGAAAAGACCAACTGGGTCACCCCGTACCTCTGGGAGCACGACCGGCGGACCGAGCTGGTCACCTCCGGGTCGCGCAAGGTCCGCTCGTACGATCTGGCGGGCAAACTCCTGTGGGAGCTGGCGGGCACAACGTCCATCGCTATTCCCACGCCGTTCGCGGCGGAGGGCTTGTTGTACGTCACGGGGGGATATGTTGGCGATTCCACGCGGCCGCTGTACGCGATCCGGCCTGGCGCCACCGGCGATATTAGCCTCAAAGAGGGTCAGGCCGGCAACGAATTCATAGCCTGGTGCCAGAAAAAGGCGGGTCCTTACAACCCCACGCCTGTTGCCTACCAGGGCTACATGTACGTCCTGTATGACCGGGGTCTTCTGAGCTGCTACGAAGCCAAGACCGGCAAGGAAGTCTATGCCGGCGTGCGGATCGCGCCCGGGGCCAATGCGTTCACCGCCTCGCCCTGGGCCAATAACGGCAAACTGTTCTGCCTGAGCGAGGACGGCGACACGTATGTAATCCGGGCCGGGCCCGAATATAAGCTCTTGGGCTGTAATAAGTTACAGGAAATGTGTATGGCCACGCCGGCGGCGGTCCGCGGCAGTCTGATCATTCGCACGTTGTCGAGACTCTACTGCATCCGCGATTAGACAAGGGCGGCCTGTTGCAGGACCCGCCTGTGCCGGGTAGAGTAAGGATGGAACAAGGGAATGGGGGAATACTGGAATGCTGGGCAAGGTGTGCCGTTTACCCATTATTCCAGTATTCCAATCCTGATAATGGTTTGGAGCAGTGGCCGAGTGGCTTAAGGCGACGGTCTTGAAAACCGTTGAATCGAAAGGTTCCGGGGGTTCGAATCCCTCCTGCTCCGTTGATGCGAATTCGAATCACGCCAGGATACGACGGACATCTGGGAAGCCATCGTGGAAAGTCCCCCGGCATGGCGCATCACCAGCTATGAGATCCTCTGGGCAGGTTGGGTACACCCCGCGGAGGCCCTCCGACGGCGGCTCCTGCCCCACATCGCGATCTACCTGGCCGAGAAGGGTATGAAGGGTGGGAGTGTGTCAAGGGTGTGAAAGGCGCAAGCCTCCGTCGTTCGCTCCCGGCATCAACACCCTTCTGACCCTTCTCACTTTTCGTGCTCTTCTCCATTCTGAGAGAGGTTATAGGACCAACGCGTAACAAATCAGGTAATCTGTAATGCTCATGGGTAAGCCGTGACGATAAGATAAGAATATGCGGTAACCTGGTAAAATAGAATTGCACCCATTGGGTAAACGGGGTATAAGGTATTATGGTTGATTCCGGGCCAAATCGATTCAAGCCCGTTGGTAGTGACGCCGGGAGGTGTGTGGTGGCACAGGCCAGTTTTGGCCTCATTCCCCCAAGGACGGAAGACTTCAGCCACATCCCTACCCCGCTCACTACGGATAAGTAAGGATAAGGGAGGCAACATCGCCGACGCCGGGTGATCGCGTCGTGAGCATAGGAACGGAGTAGCACGCGGTTCCTTTTGCGTATCAGATCCATTCCACCGGGTATCACAATCGCTTGTTCTCTCTTTCGAGAAAGGAGGTGACAGACACGATTCCGCCGTGTGGTACGCACGGGTGACTGGTTGGGGCTCCCCAAGGCGATTCCTGCCTTCGCAGGAATGCCCCCCCCTGCATAAGTGGGGGTCGCGTTGGAGGACCCGTAGGGCGGTGGACGCGGATCTGATGGCAAAGGGCGATGTATGATAGATAAGGGAGGGACAGCTTCTTGGTGCGTAACCAAAAGCAAGGGGCCAACCCAACGCCCGGCCGGGCGTCGGGAAACCCAAAAAGCGGTGTCTTTCTGGTAAGGAGGACTTTATGTCTAAGAAATTTGTTTGCCTGGCTGCCATATGCTTGACGCTGGTCGTCGCTGGCAGTGCAGGCGCCCAAGTGGGGAAAGGCAAAATCCTGTTCGAGTACTGGGACGGCATCACCGGTACCGCCATCAGCGCCCTGACAGGTAATGCCAACTACCCGAACAATCCGACCTCATTTGCGTGGAAGGACAGTTTTAAGCAGGTGGACCGGGGAATTGACAACTATGGCATCCGGGCTCACGCATATCTGACCCCGCCGGCGGATGGCGACTACACCTTCTGGATCGCCAGCGACGACCTTGGCCAGCTTTGGTTGAGCACGGACGATAAGCCGGCCAATGCCAAGCAGATCGCCGCCGTCGCGACCTACACGAGTGCCGATCAGTGGACGAAGGAGGCCGGACAGAAGTCCGCCGCCGTCAGCCTGAAGGCTGGCAAGACCTATTTTATCCAGGCCCTGATGAAGGAAGGCACCGGCGGCGACAACCTGTCCGTCGGCTGGGCCGGTCCGGTCATCGGCAACACGACCACGGTCATTGACGGTCAGTACTGTGCGGCGTTTCCGCCATCCGATACGGTGAATAAGGCTAAGAACCCGGACCCCGCCAACGGCAAAACGGAAATCAATAGTCCTCTGTTCCAGTGGATAGCCGGGATGGCGGCCGTCGCCCACGAGGTGTACATGGGCACGAACCCGACGCCGGGAACGGCGGAGTTCATGGGGCCCTCGCCTGTGAACATGTACTTCCACATCCCCGGCCTGACCCCCGGCGCCAAGTACTATTGGCGTGTCGATGAGGTCGATGCCGCCGGGCAGAAGACTACTGGCGACATCTGGTCCTTCACAGTGCAGCCCATGGAAGCGCACAACCCCGATCCGCCCGATGCGATGGGGGGCCGCGCCCTCAATGTCCAGCTCAAGTGGGCAGCGGGCCAAGGCGCGGTGAAGCACAAGGTCTTCGTCGGCACCGACAAGGCGCTGGTGACCGCCGGAGACGCCAAAGCGCTCGCCGGCGAGGCAACGGAGACCAACTTCACGCCGGCCGGTCTTGCCGCCAACACCACTTACTTCTGGCGCGTGGACGAAGTGGACAGCACGGGCAAGGTGTCCCCTGGCCCGGTCTGGAGCTTCGGCACGATCGACCCGACGGGCGGCGCGATCGCCGAGTACTGGAACGACGCCAACCTGTCGCTCTACAACTTGAGCATCATGGGCGCACCCGCAGTGGTCAAGACCGTGCCCAACGTCGACTTGAGTTGGCCGGATGGCACCGTGAAGGGCACGAACTCGCCTGACGCCGCGATCAACACGAATTACTTCGGCGCCCGGTTTACGGCCCAGTTGGTCGTCCCGACGACAGGCAAGTACAAACTGATCGAGTCCACGGATGACGGCGGGCTCCTGTACCTCGACGGCAAGCAGATAGCCGGCGCCTGGGCCACCGGCGGTGAGGCGGAAAACGCCAGCGCCGAGCTGGATCTGGTGGCTGGTCAAACGTATATCGTCGTGCTGGAATACTTCGCGTCCACCGGCGCCGACGCGGCGCGGCTGAGATGGTCCGGCCCGGGCATCACGAAGCAGGCCATCTGGCAAGGCGCGTTGCAGATTCCGAAGTGCGCCGTGGGCCCCATTCCGCGCAGTGGCGCCACCGAGGTGCCCCAGAATGTGGCCCTGAGTTGGACCCCTGCCCCGAAGACCCTCGTGCACACGGTGTACTTCGGCACAGACCAGAAGAAGGTCGCCGCAGGTGATACGTCTGTGGCTCAGGCTCCGACGGCCGAGGCCAAATTTGTGCCGGCCAAGGCTCTCAACTGGAACACCACGTATTACTGGAGAGTCGACGAGATGGCCGCGGATGGCACGACCGCCGCGGGCCAGGTCTGGAGCTTCTCCACCGCCAACTGGATTGTGGCCGGCGCCAGCCAAAAGACGCTGAACTACGACAACATCGCCAGTCCGTTCAACTCGCAGGTCGCGTACGATCTGCCGGCCGATCTCACGGCCGGTAGCGTGACCGATCTGGCGCTGCGCTTCCAGGGCCAGGCCGCGGCCCAGGGCACCTTCAGCTCTAATGCTGGGGTCTACTCGGTCGGCGGCGCCGGCTCCGATATCTGGGGCAACAGCGATCAGTTCACCTATGTTTACAAGTCCCTGCAGGGCGACGGCGAGATGGTCGCACGCGTCGTCACCGACGACGGCAAGGGCGCCAACACGTGGAGCAAGGCGGGTGTCATGATCCGCGAAACCCTCGCGGCCGACTCGACCCACGCCTTCATGCCGATCACCTCGGGTGGCGGCAACGGCACCAGCTTCCAGCGGCGCATGGCACCGACTGGTGGCACGTCGACCAACGCCGACGGTGCAGCGCCCGCGATCAAGGCCCCCTACTGGGTCAAGATCGTACGCAAGGGCGATATCTTCACGGGCTTTGTGTCCGCGGACGGCAAGGCCTGGACGGAGATCAAGAACACGGAAGTGAAGATTGTCATGAAGGACCCGGTCTTCATCGGTCTGGTCGTCACGTCGCATGTGGCGGGCACCGTCCGTACCTGGACCTTCGACAATGTCAGCACAACGGGCAACGTCGTTCCGGACGGTCCGTTCTCAACCTGGAAGGTCATCAACACGACTCAGAACGCGGTGCTCCCGCTGTACGCGGTGATCGAGGACAAGGCAGGCAAGGTCGCCATGGTGACCCACCCGAATCCCGACGCCGTGAGCCAGTCGAATATCTCGAGCGGCACCACGGTCCAATACCCGTGGGACCTGTGGCGAATCCCGATGAGCAGCTTCACGGGCGTCGATCTGAAGAACGCCAAGACGCTGTACGTCGGCGTCGGTGACGGCAAGTCCATTGGCTCGGGCCGCATGAACTTCACCGATGTCCGGATCGTCAAGGCGGTGACTTCGCCGGCCGCAACCGCGACCGATGTCACGGCCAAGGGCGATCCGCTCGTGGGTCTTCCGAACGACGGAGTGGGTAGCGATGCCGTCGGCGGATGGCCGGCCGCTGAGGTACCGGCCAGTGTCATCGATAATGACGTGGCCACGAAGTTCCTGCACTTCAAAGGCGACGCCGAGGCCACCGGCTTCAGCGTTACGCCGGCGCTCGGCGCTACCGTTGTCACCGGCCTGACCTTCACGACGGCCAATGACACCGCGAACCGCGATCCGATCACGTGGGTGCTCTACGGCTCCAATAAGGGCGCCGATGGACCTTGGGAGGTAATTGCCAAGGGCACGATCGACGATTTCGCCCGGCCGCTGGATTGGCCGCGACGGTGGAAGAACGTCACGCCCATCGGGTTTGCGAATCGCGTGGCCTTCACCACCTACAAGGTCATGTTCCCCACCGTGAGGCGGTCGACCAATGGGTTGCCCTCGACCCCCAACAGCATGCAGATCGCAGAGGTCGAACTGCTCGGCCTCCCCTCGTTGCTCACGTCTCCCGCCAACCCGATCATTACGAAGGTGGTGCGGGCGGGTGGCACGTCGGGCAATCGCGATCCCGTCGGGGTCTTCGATGGCAACACGCCGTGCCTGCCGACGGCACCCGGTGGTCTGATGGACGGCAACCTCGTCTACTCGGACCGCACCTATCCTTGGAACCAAACACCCAAGGACTTGATTGGGGCCGAATACATCCGGATCTTCAACACCGACAAGGGCACGCCGCCGGCCAAGTACACCGTGACGACGTCGCGGCTGGCAACGATTGCGGTTGCTCATGATGACCGCAACACTCCGGCTCAGCCCGCGGTGGACAAGATCGTGGCGGCCTTCGCCAAAGCCGGAGACTTCAAGGACACCGGCCTCGACATCTTCATCTATGAGAGCGCCTCGACGCCTGCCCGTCCGCTGAGCGTCTTCGCGGCAGACCTGCCAGCCGGCACCTATGTCTTCGCCAGCGAGCAGTCGGACAACACCATGTACATCCTTGGTGCCATCGAGAAGAAGTAGTCGCAGTAACGTAACCAGCGATGGGCCTCGTGCCCGTCGCCACGGTGGAATCACCTCCGAACAAGCGAAGAGGGCCGCGAGCCAAGCTCGCGGCCCTCGCTATTTTCGCTGGTCGGAGGCGCGGGAGCCGTTGACCGCAGCCGGGAACCGCAGGGTCGTCTCGGGCACGCCGGAGAGGATGTGGTTGGCCGCTTCCACCCCCTGCATGAAGGAGTGATCCATATTGCCCACTTCGTACTTCCAGGCGCCGAACCGACCGCGGCTGAGGATGTTTCTCGCATAGAGAAGGGGCTCAACCTGATCGAGCACGGCGTCCCGTTGCAGAGATGGGATCGGATAGCCGTGCTCGACGCGTCGGTGCCAGAGACTCTCCACCACCGCCTCCGGCCCGATGAGGCCGGCCGCTCGGAAGCCATCCAGGGTCTGCCGGACCACGTCCGTGCCCTCCGCCGGCTGGGCCGCGGATTCGCTCACTTCCGCCATCAGTGACCACTGCTGCCCCGGACGAGGAACGTTGTGAGGCGAGTAGTTCGAGAACACGGTCACGCGGTAGAAGGGGAGTTCCGGCTCGGGGAAGTAGATCCAGCATTTCGTCGCCAGCCGTTGGGGCACCGGTCCCCTCAGGCCGACGCCGATCACGTGCATGCCGCAGTACCGAAGTGGAGGGCGGAGGGCGGAGGGCGGCTTCGAATCGCGACCCCAGTCCGGAGTTCTGCGCAACAAGATGTCGAGCGGTATGGTGGTAATCAGCCAATGGTATCCGACCGTGCGGCCCTCGCTGAGGTGGGCGATCCTGTTTGGACTGTCGATGGCTGCCACCTCCGTACCAAGGTGCAACCGATCGGCAGGGAGTTGCTGGGCGATGGCCTGCCAGAGACGGCCCGTGCCGCCCTGAAGAGGAAAGCGGAACGTGGCGTTCGGCCCCCAACCGAGGTCATCCCGCCCTTCCACGATATTACGGAGAATGCGTTTGAGATCTACGGCCGCCACCCGCTCTGCCACCCAGGAACTGCTCATCTCGGCCGGGTCGGTCGCCCAGACTTTGGTGTTGTACGGGTTCAGGAAGATGCGCGCCAACCCGGCGCCGAAGTTGCGTACGATCCAGTCGGCGAAGTTGTCAGGAAGGGACGCCTGATTGTGGATTGCGGATTGCGGATTG
>CAYHAJ010000120.1:0-27826 GCA_964354535.1 uncultured Pirellulales bacterium | reverse complement strand
GGGCTCGGTCTGCTCGGCCATGTAGACCACCGCCATACCCCCTTCACCGATCTTTTCCAGCAGCTTGTACCGGCCGATTGTGGTTCCGGGTCCTTCGGTCAGAGGTACGGCATCGAGGGTCACGTCCGGATTGAGTAGCGGAGACTCCAGGAAGCTGCCGGCCTGATCGTGCAGGGCCAGAAGCTCCTGGACCTGGGCCCGCACGTGCGGCCGGTCGCCACACACTTCGTCCAGGTAAGCGGTACGTTCCTGGAGGGTCGCCTTCTCCACCGCCTCGCCGAAGATCGCCTTGATGTCCAGGGGGTCTGTACTCACGACCTGAGCCCTTTCTGATTTATGCTCTACGAGACAATGCGAAATCCACTCAGGGGGCCGGACAGGAAAATCCAACGCCGGGGGAAAATTCTTGTCTGAATTAGCGGGCCGGACCGTCAGGCCGGGTCAGGGCACGCAGCAGCCAGACACGCCCGTAGGCCCAATACCGCCGGACCGTTCGTTCGGAAATCCCCAGGATCCCGCCCACCTGCGCGGGACTGAGCCCGGCGAAATACCGTAATTTCACGACCTCAGCCGTGGCCGGATCTTCCTTCATCAGAGCGTCCAACGCCTCGTCCAGGGCCAGCAGATCGTCACCTGCGCCGTCCAGAGCGATCTCGCAGCTTTCGAGATCGACCCGCTGCAGGCTACCGCCCCGTTTCGCGCTCTGTTTCCGCCGGGCATTCTCCACGAGGATCCGCCGCATCGCCTCCGCGGCCGCCGCAAAGAAATGGCCCTTGCTGTCCCAGCTTTGGGGTGGCCCTCCGACCAACCGCAGGTACGCCTCATGGACCAGGGCCGTCGCTTGAAGGGTCTGGCCCGGCGCTTCCCGGGACAGCCTTTGTGCGGCCAGCAGCCGCAACTCTTCATAGACCAATGGCAGCAGTTTCTCCGTGGCCCCCGCGTCCCCTTGCTCGATGGCATTCAAGATGCGTGTGACATCACTCATGCCGGTACTCCGTCATTCTGCCTCTTTCCGGTATTCTCCGAAAGATGGGGCGCGAATGCAAGGACTTGCGACGGAATTGTACCGCCGTCTCTCCCGGTACGACGGTCGGCTCGACTCTCGGCGCGATCAGTCCGGTCGTTTCGCCAGCGGCGTTGGACCGCTTGCTCTCGGCTGCCACCAGAGCGACCTCCAGTAAGCGCGGTCGAGGGCGTAGACATCAACGGGCGCATCCGCGGCGATATCCGGGGGCAGGATGCCAAAACGCTTCATCTCCCGCACGTAACTGGGATCGGGACGGAATCCCGGCATGTCAAAACGCTTGATGTTCTCCAGATGCTGCCGGCCGGCACGGCATAGAGCCAGGATCTTCTCGTAGTCCGGATCGTTGGCATCCGCAAAGATCGTCGCGGGCCGCACTCCCGTCCCATTCTGATCCGGCGCCCGGCAAAGGCCATAGCCTCCCGCCCGTGCTGCCAGGGGCGCCAGGAGGATCAGGGACTTCTCCGGCCGCGAGAGATTGAACATGAGATGCCGTGACATCTGGATGCGGATGTCATTCGGGTCCGGGTTGGACAGGATAAGCTCCAGATCGTCCGACAGATACCGCGGCAGCGGCCGCGCCGGGCCATGGCAACCGAGGCAGCGACGTTGCATCGCCTCGGCGGCGGCGACGGATACGGGCCAGGCGCGGTCGCTGGTCTCCAGCACACTCTTGGGGAAGCCGCCGATCATGCCGGTGCCGAGGGCTGCGTAGGTTCCCGGATAGGGTGCGGCCGACTCGATCCAGTAGCGGATCATGTCCTGCTCGTGCGGGGTGAGCCGCGCCTCATGGTGGCTGCCATCGAGCATCTTCATCAGCCGGCTGGCGGAAGTCCCCACCGAGCGCGGCGGCAGATTGGTCTGCAGACGGTCACGCCCGTCGGAGAAGAGTTGCCGGGCCGTCAGGATGTAATAGCTGTGGGAGAAGATCGGCCCGTGGTCTCCGGCGAGGATGACCCCACCGTCGCGCCGGTCATAGTCGTGGCAGGCCACGCAGTGCTTGTCGAGGATCGGCTGGATGTCCCGCGGATAGTCGAAGATCTCGGGAATGCCCGCGATGGGCTCGGGGGACGAAGGCGGCCGCTGGAGCGCCCGCAACGTGGCGGCGTGGGAGGGGGCGGGCGCCTGTTGCCGTGGTTCATGGCACCCGACGCAACTGGTGGTCTCGCCCGGCAGGACGGTCAGGAAGCTGTGCATTCGTTTGACGGAGTTGTTGTTCTCATCCAGTGCGACGAAGAGCAAGCTGCGCAGGGCGGGCAACTCCATATAGGCGGACCCGTCCGGCTCGACCGGGATCGTGCCAAGGATCCGCTCCAGGGTGTAGGTGCCGCCGAAACTCATGGGCGGCATCTTGCCGCTATCGTTGATGGGTTTCGGCAGGCTCTCCAGCACGAGCAGTCTCTTGATCTCGCCGCGTTGGACGCCCTCCATCCGTCGCCCGACATAAATGTCCTGGAGAATGAGCCGGCCGGTGGCCTGGGTGAAATCGGTCCGCGTCGGGATCACCGGCTCGCGCGGTCGCGCCTGCAAGGGACGGGGCTCGTGGCACTCGACGCGGTCTTTGGCGAGTTCCGCCGGCACACGATAGATCGGGCGGGTCTGGCCTCGCCCGTCCATGACCAGCAGCCGACCGCCCTGGGCCACCAGGAAGCAATCGGTGGACAGTGGGTAAGGATCGCGATAGTTCTCTTCCTTGCTCACGCGACGAGCTGCCGACAGCGCATCCGGGCCCAGTTGGGGAGTCACGACCGTGATCGCTCCGGCGTGTTCCTTGCGGCCGTGGCCGGGGGAGAACACCGCCACCACGTCCTCACCGCCGGGAATGGGCTTGGCGTCGATCATCAGAGTCCCGGGATGCATGTTTCCATAGTAAACCATCTGACCGGTGCCGTCCGGGTTGAACGTCCAAAGGTGGTGGAAGGCCACGCGGCTGCGGTCCACATATTCCCAGCGTTCGTAGATCACGCGCCCATCGGACAGCAGCCACGGCGTGTTGTCATGTTCGATGTTCGCCGAGATCGGCTGAATATTTCCTCCGTCGCCATCGCACGTGTGCAGGATCGCCACCTGTGTGTACCAGCAGGGGACCCACCGGTGGCAGCGGCTGGAGCAGAACATGATCCGGCCGTCGGGCAGGTAGATGGGCTCGATGTCGTCGTACGGTCCCGAGGTCAGTTGTTTCAACCCGCCGCCATCGATACCGATCTCGTAGAGATGGAAGTAGTCAGTGCTCCCGGGGCGGTAGGAGAAGAGGATCTTCGCGCCGGCATAGTGAACTTGGGGATCGCGAAGGGAGCCCGCCGGGTCATCGAGCAATACCGTCAGCTTGCCACTGTCTACGTGGAGCCGGCACAGAGAACCCTGGGCCCCATAGACCTTGAGATTCTCGTCCTGGGCATAGTAGCCAAAGTTCTCATACCAGTGACTGCCCACGCCGGGTTGCCGCCGGGCGAAGATGATCTCCTCCACGCCGAGTTCTCCTGGTACAGCCCACGCGCAGGCTGGTGTGAACAGGACCAGCACGACGAGGAAATTCCAAATCCCAAATCCCAAATTCCAAACAGATTCCAAGGACCCAAACGGAAGAAAACTCCGACCGGACCTGCCGACCGGCGCCAGCGTTTCGGTCATTGGTCTTTGGGATTTTGGATTTGTTTGGAATTTGGTGCTTGGGATTTGGAATTTGCCCTTAGTCATAAGCCCGTCCATCGTAGCAGCACAGCAGGTCATCGTGACGGAGGTACAACTTGCCTTTATGGATCACCGGGTGCGCCCAGGCCGGTCCGGCCCCCGTGGGCGGGAGGAAGCGCCCTTTGACGCGGAATTCCTCCGGCGAGGCCTCGACGAGCAGCACGTCGCCCCGGTCATAGCGAAAGATCACGTGCCCGTCGGCATACAGCACACAGGCGGACCCGCGGGCGGGCGAGCGGCTCTTCCAGCAAACCTTGCCGGTGGCCAGGGCGACGCAGGTGGGATCGCCCAGATTGGAGCCGTGGCCTCCGTAGAGATACTCGCCCACGAGCACGACGCCGCCATGATGGTTAGCGAAGTCCCGGGGCCCAAGGAAGTAGATCTCCTTGGCGCGGAAAGGCGAATCCGGATTCGCCCCTACGGCGCGTTTGACTTCCAGCAGCGCGCTGCCGGTGTTGTAGGCGGTGGTGACAAACACGTAATCGCCGCGCACGACCGGCGCGGTGATGTTGGCCACGTTGTTGGCGACGCGATTGTAGCCCCAGAGGAAGCGGCCGGTCTCGGCCTCGACGCCGACCGCGCCGCGTCCGATCAACTGCACGTACTGTCGAACCCCGTCCATCCTGGTAGCAACGATGGAGGAGTACGCGGCCCCATCCGCTCCCTTGGCTCCCAATTTCGGCACGGCGGATTTCCAGATCGTCCCGCCGGTGCGTTTATCGAGAGCCACCAGCATGGCGTCGGGCGCACCGGGTGTGCAGATCAGGCGCTCACCGTCCACCAGCGGGGACTCGGAGTACTTCCAGCCGGACATCATCTTCCCGCCGAAATCGGTGGCAAGATTCTTTCGCCAAACAACCGCGCCGGTGGCGGTGCGCAGGCACAGCAGATCGCCCTCGGTGCCCAAAGCGTAGAGCAAATCGCCGTCCACCGTGGGAGTGCAGCGCGGTCCCGTCTCAAACGGTGCTCCCACTTGCGTCGCCCAGAGCTCCCGGTGACTCTCAAGATCGTAGGCCAGAACAAACTGGGCCTCTTTCCCGCCCTCGGCCGGGCGATCCCCCATGGCGAAGATCCGGCCACCGGCAATGGAGACGCTGGAAAGTCCGCGTCCGAGACCCTTGATGCTCCAAAGCAGCTTCGGTCCCTCCTTGGGCCACTGCTTCAGAAGCCCGCGCTCGCGGCAGATCGAATCGCGGCGGGGACCGTGAAATCCCGGCCAGTCCGCAACAGAAAAAGTCGTGTCGAGATCGGCCTCGGACGCCGGGCTCAGAGTGACGCGTTCCGATACGGTGTAACGGCTGGTTTCGCCCGCGTACCGGGCCGGATCGATCTGGTTTAAGATCCCCGCCAGGCGGGCCCGGTTTACTGGCGACTCCTGTTCCATGGCCTCCGCCAGCACCGGCGTCACCTCCTTCGCCTCCGACCCCATCGTACCCAGCAGGAAGGCGACCCGAATTCGCACCGCCGCGTTACTCTTGAAGGTGTCAATCAGGATCGGCAGCGCCGCCTTGCCCATCGAAGCGAGTGCCCCCGCGGCGGCCTCCCGCACCCACGGTTGCACGTGGTCGAGTTGAGCGATCAGCACGGGCGCCGCGGGCAGGGCGGCGGGTCCCAGGGCCGCCAGCGCGTCCGCCGCGGCGACCTTGGTCGACAAGTCGTCGCGGCCCACCGCCCGC
Source organism: uncultured Pirellulales bacterium (assembly GCA_964354535.1). Lineage (GTDB taxonomy): Bacteria > Planctomycetota > Phycisphaerae > Sedimentisphaerales > Anaerobacaceae > PLanc-01. The sequence goes on along the minus strand of CAYHAJ010000120.1, from coordinate 22,435 downwards.
GACAGGGCGTCAACGATCCGGTCGACGCTTTCGGTTCTCTCGGTCCCTGTCGCCTGTGACAACCAGTAACTCAGCGGCTGGCCGAGAAACGACAGAGCCGATGGCGGTTGGGTCTTCGCGTCCGCAGAGGGTCGGGATGCCTCGGCGGATGGAGCCACGGCAGGATAGCCAGACAGCCCCGAGCCGACGAACAGTACCGACAGGAGGAGAAGTGACTGCAACTGGAGATGCGCCATGATTCCTACGTCCAACAAGAGTGCACGTATCAGAAACAAGCTCAGTCTAAGCCCTTCCGAGGCCAAAGTCAACCCGGGCCGCCGAGTATGCCGGACTCCCGCTTTCCCCTCAGCGACCGCCAGGTCACGAGATAGATGCGTCGGTCCCTTCACCGCAATGCTCATGGTACGGATCGTGCCGGGGTCTCTCGCTCGAACGCGGCAATCGCGGAGCCGAAGAGTTCCATAACGCGGTCCCGATGCACGGCTTGTTCGTATCTGGCATTGCTGCGGTAGAATTCGCGCTGCCCTTTGAGCTTGTTCGCCAGATCGCGGGCGTCGGAATCCGACGCAATCGGTTGGTTCCCGACCAGGATTCGGATCGCCGCCGTATGCGCGATCGTGGTCTGCTGAATGCCCGTGTGTGCTTCCAGGGTGCGCTTGGGGACGCCTTTGCCCCGTGCCGCGATCCAGCAACTGCGGTCGATTCGCACGGGCCCGCCGATGTGCCAACGATAGATGGGCCCATCCTGCCCAGTGGTGACCTTCAGAGGCAGAACACGCCCGTCTTGGACCACCTCCAACGCGGTCAGCGGTTGGGGGGCAGCCAGTTCCGTCTCCAGACGGATTTGACCGCCGCCCACCGGCAGCGACACCGTCGAGCCGGGACCCTGGCCGTTCACCCGCAGTTCATCAATTGATACCACACCTTGAACTCGTAGAGGTGGGTGTTGGCGATCTCGAAGAAATCGACGGCCCCCAACACGGCGTCGGCCACACCGGTTGGACTGCGCCCCAGGGCCGTGCCGTGGGCCGGGCCGCCGAGACCATCCAGTTGTCTGGCCCGCTGCAACACGTCGTAGAACGCCGGATAGTGGAAAGCCGGGTTCGGTCCGCCCATTCCTCCCGTGGAAATCGGCTCGATCACTTCACGGACACCCAGCAGATTGATATGGCCCTGAAAACTATCGCGGTACTCCTCTCCTGGTCGAATCAGGCGCTCGCGATCCGAAGCCTCGCCCTGCGTGCCATAGGCATATTGCCGGGCCCACACCCCGGGAAGATTGCCTCCTCTGGGAACGAGGAAATGCGCATGGACCAGATCGTCGCCGGCCAGCATCGCAAGCCAGTCCCGGTCGTGTGCAGGGTCCAGGCGATCGTAGTGCAGATGCTCCTCGGCAGGCATCCAGCCCCGTTTGCGAACGTCCGACCATCGTGTCAGTCTGGCCGTCACCGCTGTCGCAGGGCCGGACAGTTCAAAGGAAGCACGGACCGGGAGATACTCGAATCCCTTCACCACACTGACGATGCCGTGGCGTGCCTCGGGCGGAAGTGGCAGCTCGACGGTCCCCGTGCCACGGGTATAACAGGCGACGAATCTCTGTCCCCTGCCTTGATGAATCGAGACGAAGCGAAGTCCGTGAGCGTCTAAAGCTGCAGGCACATACTCCTTATCATCGATGGTCAGACTGAACCGCGCGGCGGTCGGCTTGCCGGTTTCAGCATCGACAACATCCAATGCCAGCCGCTTCTCCTGTCCCGAGAAGGCTCCCGGTGCCGTGACCTCGTACGTGGGACCCTGATGGCCGTGCTCCTCGTGGGCCCGGAGCAGCGAGTCAATCTCCGCCCGCAGTGCTTCATCGCCTCCGCAGGCCTGATCCCAATACCGGGCACGCTCCGCGGGATGGGCAATCTCAACTGCCTGCTGGAGGATTTCTTCAGGAGTCTGGTTTTCTGTTCCCATGCCACTGATCTCCGGTCTGCTGCCATATAGCGTGGCGCCGTTTGGGCAGGCACTGGACCAAGATTCTGGGAAGAATCACAAAAGTTTTGCCAAACGCCGCCCCGGAGAGCCAAGAGGCCTATTCGTCGGCCGCGATGGCACGGTACAGCCGGGCCCGCGCGTACGTCCAATGCCGCTTGGCGGTCGTCGGGGAAAGCTGGAGGAGATCCGCCGCTTGTTCCAGGCTCAGACCGGCGAAGTAACGGAGTTTCACCAGGTCCGCCTTGATCTTGTCCACCGCCGCGAGCCGGGAGAGCGCCTCATCCAGGACCAGAAGGTCGTCGGAAGGACCATCGACGGCCAAATCCACATCGGCGAGTTCCACTCGGTTGAAGTCCCCGCCGCGCTTGATACGATGTCTCCGCCGAGCCTTCTCGATGAGAATCCGCCGCATGGCCTCAGCCGCCGCACCGAAGAAATGGGCCCGGCTGCTCCAGTGCTGAGCCCCGTCACCAACCAGTCGGAGGTACGCTTCGTGGACCAGGGCGGTAGCCTGCAGGGTCTGACCAGCTCTTTCCGTCGACAGCTTCTGAGCGGCAAGAAGGCGGAGTTCCTCATACACCACGGGCAGGAGTTCGTCTGTGGCTTTCGCGTCCCCCTGTTCGATCGCGTTCAAGATACGTGTGACGTCACTCATGCTGATGCAGGCTCCCAACCGCGATATATCGCGACCAGGCTCCCTCTCCACCGTTTCGGACACCTGACGAACGTATTCTGACGCGCACGGGGGGACATTTCAAGCCTTGGGGAGGCACCCGAGCAGCGGCCGGAGCCCTCGCGGGTATCCACGGACAAAACGGGGCCGGGGGAATGGGTTTCCCCCGGCCCTCGTGCGTGTGCCAGATGAGGATCGTGTGTTAAGGTTTGACGGCCCGGGAGTAGATCCGCACATCGTCGATCAAGCCCTTCCAGAAAGTCCCGGGGACCATGTTCTTGGCAGAACCAAGAGTCAGCTTGCCGTAGGAATCGGCGAGTTTGTCGTGTACGTCTTCGGCGGCCAAGAGACCGTCCACATAGAGCCGGCGGTTCACCCCGTCCCAGGTGAAAGCGATGCGATGCCAGTCCCCATTGGTGATGACCGCCTGCGACGAAAGTCCCGCACCCGACCGCCCACCCTTGGATAGTTCGGTCGTCAGGGCACCTTGGGCATTGACCGTCAGCCAATTGACGCCACCCGTTTGGGAGACGATGGTCTGCCCCGGCCCGCCGCCCTTGACCCAGGCCAGAACACTGAACGAACCCTTCCCGGGATTCAGGACGAAGTCGGCCGCCACGCATGTCGTGCCGTTGAATTCCAGTGCCCCGCCCACGGTTCCACCGGCAGGCTGCCACGCGGCGCTGCCCACCACGGCGCCATCGTGGCTGCTGGCACTGTCGGAGGCGGTCACGCCCTCGGCTTCATCCAACTTCCAGTGGGCCACGAGCGTGCCGTCCTGTACCTGCTTCCCCCAGCTACCCATCAGGACCTTCAGGTCCTCTGCATCCACGATACCATCGCCGAACGCGGTCGGCCCGATGTCGACCGTCGGATCGGCCTGGCCCCAGGACCCGATCAGCCGCAGAAGGTCCTGGATGTCCACGAGCCCATTCCCATTGAAGTCGATCGCGGGCTGAGGACGAAGCACCGCCAATCCGCCGTCTTGGGTTCCTATCCAGATTCGTCCCTGGGCGTCGAAGGCGGCACAGTAGACATTGTTGTCCGGCAGGCCGGAGTTGCCTTTGTTGTATACAGTCCAGCGGGAACCATCGAAACGTGCCAGCCCGGCCTTGGTCCCGGCCCAGACGTTATTTTGCGGGTCCACACTGAGGTTCCAGATCCAGTTGTCGGGCAGGCCGGAGTTGGCGACGGTGTAGGGTATCCAGCCTGTGCCGTCGAACTTGGCCATGCCACCCCCATACGTGCCGGCCCATACGCTCCCCACCGTGTCGGCGGCGAGGAACGAAACATCGTTGTGCGGCAGACGCGAGTTCCCGGTGTTGTACACCGTCCAGTTCTGGCCGTCGAACCGCGCGACGCCGCCGCCAAACGTCCCCGCCCAGATGTCCCCGCGCGTGCCGATGGCAACGTCGCAGACAAAGTTGTGCGGCAGGCCGGAGTTGTCGGTACGGTAGACCGTCCAGCTCTTGCCGTCAAATCGCGCCAGGCCACCATCGGGGTAGGTGGCGATCCAGGCGTTTCCCGCACCGTCGAAAGCCGGAGCACCGGTGCGGTTGCTCAACAGTCCGGAGTTGTGGGTCTTGTAGACGGTCCAGCTCTTGCCATCGAACTTCGACAATCCATCCTCGGTTCCACTCCAGATGCTGCCGTCCCGGTCTATTGAGAGACTAACGTGGTCGTAGTCCGGCAGCCCCGAGTTGCCGGTGTGGTAGACCGTCCAGTTGGTGCCGTCGAACCTGGCCAGACCGCCGCCCGCATGGGCCCACCACCGGCCGGTCCCGACCCAGACGATCCCCTGGCCGTCGATCGCCAGGGCCGTTACGCCGTCGTACGGTAGGCCGGAATTCCCGGTGTTGTACACGGTCCATTCGCCTGTCTGAGACCATGCCGTGGTGGACAGGGAAAGGATCAAGCAGATCATGCCAAGAGTGTCTCTCACCTTCCGGGTTGCTTTCTGCGTTCTCATGGTAGAGTTCTCCTCATTTAAGTAGAATCGCCGCCCATTGTGTTTGCCCGACACTAAGGCTTTACGGCCCGGTCGTAGATGCGAACATCATCGATCAGGCCGGCCCAGAAGGTGCCGGGGGCGAGCGTACTGCCGGCGCCGAGGCACAGACCTTTGTAGCTTCCCGTCAAGCTGACCTGCACGTCCCTGGCTGCTTCAATGTCATCCACATAGAGAATCCGGTTCGAGCCGTCCCAGGCTAGGCCCACACGGTGCCAGGTGCCATCCGTGACGGTTGCAGTGGAGGCGAGCGGCTTGCCTTGGCGGCCGATTTGTCTGAGCTCTGTCGTTAGGCTGCCGCCCGCACCAATAGTCAACCAGTTGGCCCCGCTCGCCTGGGAGAGGATCACTTGTCCCGGGGCGCCGCCTTTGACCCAGGCAAAGACACTGAAGGGTCCCGCCGCAGGATCGCGCACCGCAGCGGCGGTTACGGAGTCATTCACCCCATCCAACTGCAGCGCGCCGGCGATCTTGCCGCCGGTCGGCTGCCAAACCGGTCCGCCAACCAATATGCCGTCGTTGACGCCCGCGCTGTCCGCGGCCAGGGTCCCGGCCGTCTCGTCCAACTTCCAATGGGCAATCAAGGTTGGGTCGCGGACTTCCTGGCCCCAATAGTCCATCAGCATTTCCAAATCGGCGGCGTCGATCTTGCCATCGCCCAACGGTGTCGGGGCAATGTCAACCAACGGGTCATCCTTTCCCCATGACTGGATGAGCCTCAAGAGGTCTTTGATGTCTACGATGTCGTCGCCATTGAAGTCCGGGGGCGGTGGCGTGAGGTCGTATTCCTCCACGACCGAGAGAGCCGGCTCCCAGCCTGCGTTGGGAACTCCTCCAATGGCGTAGATCCTTCCGTTGACTATAACGCTGGCCAGCCCCTTACGCTTGAATTGCATATCGGGCATCCACGACCAAGTGTCCGTAGCCAGATCGTAGGCTTCCACACCAGAAGTCTCGCTCGAGTTGTAAGCACCTGTGACACAGCCCCCGATAGCATAGATCTTCCCATTCGTCGCGCACGAAGAGAAGAACGCTCTCGCCGTCAGCATGGAGGCTTTGGTCGTCCAAGTGTCTGTGGCCGGATCATACGCGTCAACGAGCGGCACACCGCGGTCCGAGCCGGTTCCAATCATGAGAGTGTCGCCTGCGCCTGCAAAGTAGATAGTTCCATCTGCCTCGCAGGCGGCTCCTGGCCCTCCATGGAGCCTGGGCAAGTCCGCTTTCCTTGTCCAGGTGTCGGCGACCGGGTCGTACTCTTCCACGGTTAGAAGCGTCATCGTTGGATCATTCGGCGAGTTGCCCCCGACTCTCGTTCCTCCCCCGAGGACGTAGATCTTGCCGCCGACCGCGGCCGTGGAGAGAAAGCATCTGCCGGTAGACATGCTGGCTTTGGTGGTCCAGGTATTCGCGACCGGATCGTATTCCTCGCAGCTTGAAAGGTAGGCGCCTCCCTGGGCCCAACCGCCGATGGCATAGATCCTGCCATTCACCACGCTGGCCCCAAAGAAGGCCCTCGGCGTTCGCATACCGGCCTTCGTTGTCCACGTGTCGGTCGCCGGGTCGTATTCTTCGACCGTTGCAGTAACCACTTGATTTCGAGGGGCACCGCCGATGGCATAGATCTTCCCGTCGACAACACAGGCGGCCAGAGCGGTCCTTGCCGTGGGCATGTCTGCTTTCTGGGTCCAGCCGCCCTCTGCCGGCAAACTCATGAAAGTCGCAATTGTGAACCCAGATGCCAGTACAACTCCGAAAACACTTCGCGTATTCATCTTTCGCCATCCTTCCCGGTTTGCGATACATTGTTCATTTCCTGGCTCCGAGCGCGCAAACCGACCGCGCGGAGCAGGTTTGGACGGGTGAGAATGTGGCCGACATCACGTGGCCCTTCAGCACTCACCTCAAGATCTGCAACAATTCCTGTAAGTGGTCTCTACTCGACGGGCCCAAGATAGCCATCAAGCCAACCAAGCACATCTGCTCGAATTTGCTTGAAAAACAGGCCATACATACCGTGTCCGCCGGGATAGAGCTTGTGTTCCTTGTGCTCTTTCGCTGTTCCCAGCAACTCGTACAGCGGGATCTGACAGGTCTTCACGGGCAGGAAGACATCTTCGCTGCCGTTGACCATCAGAACTGGGGCTTTGACCCTTTGAGCGTAAAGGGCCACGTCCCAGGATCGGGGCAAGTCGATGGGAGGCAGACCTCCCACCACGAAGATGCCCGTATCGAGACGCTCCTCGACGGCCAGCACGATGGGCCCGAGCGTCGCGCCCCAGCTCGCGCCGTAGAACGCGATCTTCGTGCTATCGATGTCCCCGCGCGTTTCGAGGTAATCGATGCACCGGCTCAAGTCCTTCACCACCTGGATCAGCCAATCCCGATAGGCCAGCGGGGTCTCCACGACGCTCTGAAAAGTCCAGATGCGGCCGCGGGGAGCAGGCCGTTCGTACGTGCCCTTGTAAATGGGAAATAGCAGGGCCCGGCCACTCGTAATGATGTACTCGGTGAGGTCGCCGTAGGGCAGACCGTCGAAGTGTTCAGTCATGATGGCCCCGGCGCCGGGCATGTAGATGACCGTCTGGTACGGTGCCTTGCCCACCTTGGGCAGGAACAGGTAAGCGATTACCCGTTCGCTGCCGTAGGCCGCGTCGAGCATGATCTTCTCGCGTCTGAGCCAGAACGGAGAACCGCTCTCCGTACTCTCGATCACCGCGTTCAGCGGCATCGGATCGTATTTGTACTGGGCCTTGAAACTGCGGAATTCCTCGTCGGAAAAGGGCTCCAGATTCGACAAGTCCCGCGCCAGATGCAGAGTCACCGGTTGTTGCAGCGCCGGCGCCAGGGCGACCTGGCCCTGGGGATGGCGGACACAACGGAAGCCGTTCAAGGGGGACCGGTCCCACGGTGAGCGCGAGTCTTCCGCCACGAACATGTAGGTCTGCTCACCCCAGCCGCCGCCGAGCAGGTAACGCCGGGTCTCGGCGTCGTCGGCAGCGTTGAGGCACCACTCCTTGACATTGCCCGCCATGTCGTACAAGCCGGTGCGCCCGACGCCTTGGTGGGCGCCCACGTCCGCCGTACCCCGGCCAAAATTGCTGAAGGGAATGATCATCAGGGCATCGTCCAGGCTGGCGGCCTTTCGCCAGTGATGGACCGTCGGCAGGTTCTTGCCGCGATAAGCCGCGTACGCATTCGCTTCGAACCAACTGACGCCGGCAACGGGATGGTTGTCTTGTCCCGGCGGGTAGGTCCCTTGGGCCCACGTGGCAGGACCGGGTTGGCCCGTGCTGTCGCGGAACTGCGCGACGGCCTCGGTCCAATCGAGCTCACGCCCATCCTTGATGAACTTGAGGCCTTGCCAGTACTTGGACTCGCCGTATCCACCCTCCTCGACAAACCGTTGAAACTGCGCGTTCGTCACTTCATACGTGTCCATCCAATAGTCGGGCCCTTCGATTCGAGTCATTTCCGCGAAGCCTTTGCCGGGGACCTCCGTCGCCAGAGCCTCGATCCAGACCATCGGGTCCGCGGCGTCCGCCTCGGCCAGCCGAACCTGGAGGGAACTGTTGCTCACGCACTCGTGCGCTGCAAATCCCACTTTCTCGATCTTCCACCGATAGATACCCTGCGCCAGGGTGACATTCACCAGCGGCGACTGTCCGAGATATTGCCAGGGCTCCTGCGTCCTGGCGTACTCCCGGCACCAGATCTCCGCACCGGGCGGGGTTGTCGTGATGGAGAAATCCTTGCAGAGGCGGGGCCACAGCTCCGTGAGAGTGGGGTCCTGGGGAAGGTACTTCCTGGCCTGCTGCGCCAGCGTGAAGGCGGCCCGATAGTCCATCTTCTGGACGAGCTCGACCACCTGCGGCAGCGCTTCCCCTTTGGCCCATTGCAGGTTCGACGCACGCCGGTACATCACGAGCGCCCCGACCAGGCCGGCCAAGAGCACGGTGACCACGCCGGCGACAGCCATCTCTGCGCGGTGCCGACGCGTGAATTTCCGGAGACGGTAGACTACGCCCGGCGCCCGGGCCTGGATCGGCTCGTGGCGCAGATACCGTTCGACATCCTGGACCAACTCATGCGCTGTCTCATAACGGCGGGCGCGGTCCTTCTCCAGGCATTTCATCACGATGCAGTCCAGGTCCCCCCGGATGAGCCTTCGCAGAGCCTCCCCGCTGGTCTGCCGTCCCCGGGCGATCTCCAGGAGGCCCTGCCCCATGTCCCGCAGTCGCGTCGAGGGTTTGGGTGGGTCCGTCTCGCGGATGATCCGCTCGATTTCCGCGTATCCGGCCTGCTGCAAAGTGCGGGACTCGAAGGGCGTTGTCCCCGTCAGCAGCTCATACAGTAGCACGCCGAGCGAATAGATGTCCGTCCGCGTATCGATATCCAGCCCGCTCATCTGGGCTTGTTCGGGGCTCATATACGCCGGCGTGCCGATCATCTGGGCATACCGGGTGAACAGCGTCTTCTCGGTCAGCCGCTGGTTGGTGGCCTTGGCGATGCCGAAATCGATGACTTTGGGAACCGGCTTATCGTCGTGCATCGTGACCATAACGTTGGACGGCTTGATATCCCGGTGGATGATGCCTTTCTGGTGTGCGTGTTGAACCGCATGACAGACCTGAATGAATAGCTCCAGACGCCGACGCGCATCCAGCCTGTTCTGGTCGCAGTACTCCGTGATCGTCACCCCGCGGACCAGTTCCATCACAAAGTACGGCCGGCCTGTATCCGTGGCCCCGGCATCGAAAACCCTGGCGATATTCGGATGATCCAGCAAGGCCAGAGCCTGACGCTCTGCTTCAAACCGGGCAACTACCTGGCGCGTATCCATCCCCAGCTTGATCAGCTTGAGGGCGACCTTGCGATGGATCGGCTCGCGCTGCTCGGCCATGTACACCACGGCCATGCCGCCTTCACCGATTCTCTCCAGCAGCTTGTACCGTCCAATGACCGTGCCGGGCCCCTCGACCACGGTAGCGCTATCCAGCGTAACGGCCTGATCCAGATCGGGCGAGGGAAGGAAACTCTCCGCCCGCTCATAAGAGCTTAGCAGGGACTCAACCTCCGATCGCAACGGGGAATCCCTGCCACAAACACGATCCAGATACGTCGCGCGTTCCCCGGCATCGGCCTTTTCCAAAGCCTCCGCAAAGACGGATTTGACATCGAGTGATTCTCGTTTCATGGCACACCCTGGTTTCCGTTGGCGTTCCACAGTGCAATGCGTAATCCGACCGGGCACAGGGCACGGGAAAATCAGAAAAGATGAAAAATTCTGCCGTCCCGGGCTTCGTGCCGGGGGCCCATCGCCAACTGTTCAAGAGATCCCGTCAATCGGTTCCGTGCGTCCGGGGATCGGCCGCCTTGTCCCCGGTGATCTCGCGATGCAACCAGGCCCGGGCATAGGCCAGGTACTTGACCGCGGTGCGCCGACCGATCCCCCGGAGCTGCGCGACCTGATCCAGGGTCAGGCCGGCGAAGTAGTGCAATTTCACCAGATCTGCCACCGCGGGTTCCTGGGCTGCCAGTTTGTCCAGAGCCTCACTGAGCGCGAGGAGGTCTTGCGAGGGGCCGGAGATCGCCACCGTCAGCTCGTCCAGACGGCCCCGCGTCTGCCCACCGCCATGCTTCTGGCTGCGCTTGCGCCGCGCATGGTCCACGAGAATCCGGCGCATCGCTTCGGCGGCCGCCGCGAAGAAGTGCCCGCGATTCTCCCAACCGGCGGACCCATCGCCCACCAGTCGGACGTAGGCCTCGTGAACGAGGGCCGTGGCCTGCAGGGTTTGACCAGGAGCCTCATGCGACAGCTTCTGTGCCGCCAGCAGCCGCAGTTCCTCATACACGAACGGCAAGAGTTCGTCCGTAGCCTTGGTGTCCCCCTGTTCAATGGCGTTTAAGATGCGTGTGACATCATGCATACCAACTCCCGCCCTTTCCAACCCCTGCCGAGAGAGTTTTCCCCCAAACTGGGACAGGCTTCAAGCCCCTGTGTTCTTCGCGACGGACCGCTCGCAACGAGCAGCCAATCCTCGTCGGCGGGCGCAGGCCGCGGCGGCACGGTCCACGCTCTGGCCGGTTTGCAGCCAATGATGATCGAGCCAGGTCTCGCCATGAAACGGGCGGGAGGACTGGCAGTTGTGCGGGGCCTTCCAACGGATTTGCGCGCTGGGATGAATCGAGAGGGGGTGATGCCAGGGGTTGTGACGCTGCATCTCGGCGCCCAACCTGCTGAAGTCGTCCGGTTTCCAGCCGCCGTCGGCGAACGTGTACTGGTACTCTCTCGACAGGCTCCAGAGCGAATTGAATGTCCCGTAGCGTGGCGCGACGTAGAGGCTGATGCAGCGTGCCTCCCGGGGCGTGATTCGAGTTGGCTTGTTCTTCAGCGTCCGTCCAAGACATCGCTTCGAACGTGCCGCTCTGGCCGGCCAGACCGGCGTCCTCGGTTTCCGAGCCGCTGCGCCAGGTCCACGTGCCCGGCGCGGTGGCCATCATGCGTACACGGAGGGTGTTCCCGCCGTCCCAGAACCCATAGCAGCGTTTGGAGGAACCCGGTCCTTCAAGGTCCACCCACACCTGCGCGCCGGCATAGGGGTCCGCATGGGCCTTGGTCGCGTGCAGCGTGATCTCCACTGTTTCCCAGGTGTGTACGGGCGCGGCACGGACACCCGGCCCTATCAGCGAGCAGACGACAATACCCCATAGGAATAAGCCCGGACGGCTTGGAAATGTGGATCGCAGCTTGCTCTTGTATGCTTCTGCTGTCAGCATCCAGATGCTCACGATGCCCTCCTCTACTGAGAATAAGGCTGGCTCACACGATGGCATTGTAGCCATAGGTCCTCGGATAATCAAACAGTACCGTTGCATACGGAGGCACGGGAGGGCACAATGCAGGCATGGTCTGATGTCTACTATGGTGTCGAACTGATAGGAGGACCGGACAATGAACGATCAAGCCACAAAGTCACGATGGTCTCAAGCCAGACTGCTGTCTGCCGGCCTGCTGCTCCTGCTGGCGGGCGTCGCAGCCGGCGGGGACAAGGAATCGTCGGCCACCAATGCGCGCGGCCTTGCCCAGCACCTGATCGGGAAGGCCGGCACATCACACGGGCTCTGTTCGCTGTTGGGCGGCCAGGACGCAGCGCTGGCGCTCGATATCCTACGCGGCAGTCAGTTCTTCCTTCACGTGCAGGACCCGCGACAGGCAAGGGTTGCCGCCACACAGAAAGCACTGGATACCGATGGGCTCTATGGCACGCGCGTCCTGGTGGAACGACAGCCTCTGAATTCGCTGCTGTTCGCGGACAACACCGTCGATCTGGTGCTGGCCTTGCTCGGGGAAGAAGCCGCTGAACAGGGCACAGACGTCCCCGGCGAGTTGGGGAGCCTGTCGATCAAGGAGATTGTGCGCGTCTTGCGTCCCGGCGGACGAGCCATCATCGGGACTGTGAAGGGCGCGAAGCAGCAATTGACTCAGAAGCAGTTGTCCCAATGGGTATCGGGCGGCCCTTCCGGTCAGATCGACGTGAAGTTCGGCCCGGATGCCTTCGGGTCCTGGGCCGAGATCACCAAGCGACCGCCGCAGGGTATGGATGCCTGGAGCCATTGGGAGCACGGGCCGGACAATAACCCCGTCTCGACCGACAACGTCATCAAGGCCCCTTACAGGACCCAGTGGCTGAACGGACCCATCTATTCGGCGATGCCGGCTATCACGACGGCGGCGGGAGGGCGGATCTTTACGGCTTTGGGGCACATCGCACACCATCGCCGCGAGGAACCCTGGCTCAATATGCTGCTGGCCAGAAACGGCTACAACGGCGCCCTCCTGTGGTCACGCAAGCTCCCGGATGGCTACCTGGTCCATCGCTCGGCCTTCGTCGCGACGGAAGACTACTTCTATCTGATCGACAACGACGGGTGCCTGCGACTGGACCCCGAAACCGGCCGCCAGATCGACCGAATCCATATCCCCGAGGTCGAAGGAGAATGGAAATACATCGCTCTGCAAAATGGGGTGCTCTACGCCCTGGTCGGCACGGTCCGGGATTCTGCCGAGACGACCGTCGTCCGCAGCGAGTATACCCACTGGAGCTGGGGCGAGCTCAGCCCGGGCTACTACCAGACGAAAGTCCCCTGGGGATTCGGTACGAGGATGGTCGCCTACGACACGGTACGCAAGAAGCTCCTCTGGCACCACACGGAAGATCAGGAGATCGACTCCCGGGCCCTGGTGCTCGGGGGCGGCAAGGTCTTCTTCTATTGTCCCAAGGCCTATACCGCCTGCCTCGACACGTCCTCCGGACAAATCGTCTGGCGTAACCGGGACCCCAAAACGATCCGCCTGATCGAACAGCCCGGAAAGGGCCTGACGTCCACGCCCGGCTTCAAGACCACGTGTTATTGCCTGTACACGCCCGACGCGATCTTCTTCCAGGCACAAACCCAGATGAATGTCGTCGCCATCTCGTCCGAGGACGGGAGATTGCTCTGGACGCGCCCCAAGACCACGAACAATCCCAATATGCTCTACGCCGACGAGAAACTGCTCGTCGGTATCGGCCCGGGCGGCAACACCCTCGTGCTGGAGCCTCTGACCGGCGCGACGGTGAAAGACCTCGGCTTCAAGAAACGGTCGTGTGCCCGTTTGACGGCGACGCCGGATTCCTTCTTCTGTCGGGGTTGGCCCGAAGGTCTGACCCGCTACGACCGGAGCACCGGAGTCATCTCGTTCAACGGCGCGATGCGACCGGCCTGCAATGACGGCATCATCGCGGCCAACGGTATGCTCTACCTGGGGCCGTGGCTGTGCGACTGCAACCTCTCGCTGATGGCTACCTTCGGGCTCTGCTCGGCCGGCGAGTTCAGGGTGGAGGATGCAGACCCCGTATCACAGCGGCTGGAAGTCCTGGAAGCCAGTGACTCTGTGGCCCTATTCCCCGCGATCACCGACGAAGATTGGCCCACCTACCGCGCCAGTAGCCAGCGAAACGCCTGTTCCGCCGCGACGGTGTCGGCCAACCCGAAACCGCTCTGGACGCACCGTCCGCCGGTTTCCTTCAGACCCAGTGCCCCAACAGCGGCCGGGGAGTTGGTCTTTCTCTGCGGTGACGATGGGAAGGTTCGTGCCCTGGCGGCCGACACGGGCGCTTTGAAGTGGTCTTTCGCGACCGCGGGACCGGTCGTCCAACCGCCGACCGTGTGGAACGGACGGGCCTATGTGGGTTCGGGCGATGGCGCCGTGTACTGCCTGGAGGCGGCCACCGGGCGGCTTCTTTGGCGATTCCGAACGGCGCCGGTGGAGAGGCGGATCATGATGTATGACCGGCTGTGCTCCACTTGGCCGGTCGCGGGTGGTGTCATGGTGCGGGATGGCGTGGCGTATGCGGCCGCCGGCATCATCGACTACGACGGCACCTACGTGTACGCACTCGATGCCCTGACAGGAAAACCAAAATGGGCTAACATGACGTCGGGGCACCTGGACAAATCGCTGAGGAAGGGAGTCTCCGCTCAGGGCGTTCTTACGCTGGCAGCGGATCGCCTCTGGATGCCGGGAGGAAACGTTATCTCCCCCGCCTGCTACGATGTGCAGAATGGCGAATGCCTGTCCCGGTCCGTGGGCGATGGGTCGCCGCGCAGCAACCGGGGCGAGGAGATCGGGGTTTTCGGGCAGGACTACCTGGTCTTTGGCGGGCGTCTCAAATACTCCGGAATCCGCAACGACGTCAACCCCGGCCAGTTCACGCTGGCCAAGATCGGGCCGGAGGGAGTCGGCAGGGCCATGAACGTCGGCTTTGGGAAGATCCCGCCGGCGTGGTCGTCCGAGGTGCTGGTCATGGCCAACGGTCCGCGCAGTGCCCCGGTGTGCGTGGAGAACGCCGCCCTGATAAGTTTCATGGAGAAAGCCACTCCGGCGGACCTGCGCGGCCGGCAGACGGACGCCCGCCCGCAGCAGTCCATACACGACACCTTCAAGAGAAAATGGACGGCCCAGGGGTTCGAAGGCGGCGATGCGGTGGCGTTCGCCATCGCCAAGAACACGATTGTCACGGCGATGGAAAAGCAGCGGCCGCGCGCCCTGGCGTCGGATTGGACGCTGGTCGGACTTGACCCCGACACCGGCAAGATCTCGTGGCGGCAGCGTCTGCCCTCCGCCGTGATGCCGGGGGGCCTCCTGGTCAACCGTCACGGCCAGGTCGTTGTCGTGCATGAAGACGGAAGCGTCAGTTGTTTCAGGTAGGATGTCGCCACAGGTTATTATTCTATCCGCCTCGATGCTTTCCGCGTCCGCGTTGGCTCAAGGGGCGGGGGGAGAAGAAATGGTCTGCCGGCAACAGGAGCTTGAATGTGGGCGTGATCTCCGTTTCTTCCAGTCCCCTTGCCAGACTTCACGATATCCCCATACGAAACGAATGGAGTCTAAACCAATCCCACGCGAAAGTCAACCCGGGGTCGCACTGACACAGAGGTGGATTGCAGCAGGCGATACTACCAACGCGCCAAGTCCAACAGAATAGTAAGGGCTGACAGTACCCGATACCGCCAGCCCTTGCGTGGATGCGAAATGGACAGTGTATCCTATGGTGTCACCGCGCGATCATAGATGCGGACGTCGTCGATCAGGCCGGTGAAGAACATGCCGGGGGGCGAGCGTGCTGCCGGCCCCGATCTGCAGACCGCCGGCCGAGGCCGCCAGAGCGGTCTGGCGGTCTCGGGCGACCTCTAGGCCATCGAGGTAGAGAATCCGATCCCTGCCGTCCCAGACAAAGCCGACGCGGTGCCAATCGACGTCGGTGGTAACTGTTCATGAGAACAAGGAAGGGCCTCGTGGCACCTTCAGGTTGGTTATCCGACACCGCCAGCCCTTATCCTTTATGCCAAGTGGGCAATACGTCCCATGATTTTACGGTTTGGCGGCAGGTCGGTCTGGGATGTAGAAGAACCGCACCTCGCTTAAGCCGACCGACGGCGTGGCGCCCCATCCCTTCTCGATCGTGAGCCTGACGAACTGAGCCGAAACCCCGCCCAAGCGGACGAGGGTGTTCGCCGTATAGCCGGGCTTGCCCGGCGCCCGGGCAAACTCCGGCACATGGGCCAACGGCATCCACGTCGTACCGTCGGGGGAGTATTCAATCTTGACGCTCTTGGCCCCGAAGCCGATCAAGGGCTCCACCAACCCATTGGAGTTCCACACCCACAGCTCGTGCAAGGCATAGACCTTGTCGAACTCGTACTGAATCCAAGCCGGTTGCGGACCCGCGACGTTACTGAGCCACATGTCGTTTCCGCTCGTCGAATGCCCGTCGCTCTTGTCGAGTCCCGACCCGTCCACCGTCTTTTCCGGACCCATGCCGTGCTGTGCACTGGAGGCCTTGGCGGTGAGATTCTCGATCGGACGCCCAAAGGCTTCGGTCGTGAACTCCAGGACCGGGCCCTTGTAGACGGTGGGAGTGGGGCCGGGGATCACGAAATCGACGCGCCAGTAGTGGGTCCGACCGAATTCCAGCAGCCCGGCGGGGTCATAGGCAGTCGCCGTCTGCCCCTGGCTGACCAAGACCCCCTGAGGATTGGCTCGGTCGGCATTGTGGACCGCCTCCCGTGAGGTCCCGAGGTAGACATCACAGGCTTGGGCGAACAAGGGAGAGGTCCAGCTCAGGACCATATCGCAAGGAACATCCGAGGCACCTGGGACGGGACTCACCACCGATTCCATGAGGACTTCCAGGTCTTTCTCGTCTACCACGCCGTCGCCCCAAGGGAAGGGGCCGATGTCACACAAGGGCTGGTTCTTCCCCCAGTTGGCTACCAGTACGGTCATCTCGGCGGCATCGACCTTGCCGTCGCCGTTGAAGTCAACGATGGGGAGAATCGGCACTTGATAGATATCTCCATACAGCCCACCGAGTCCACCAGGCCGATCGGAGCTGAAATAGAGTGCACGTCCATCCGGTGAGAATACTCCCGCGCCATCATGACTTGAGGTATTCATGATCGGCCCCAGGTTCACCGGCGTGCCCCAGGGATCTGATACACTCGCGCGCCTTGCTGCCCACAGATCCGCACCACCATAACCGCCAGGTCGGTGCCATCCAACGGTATCTCCATATCCGGAAAAGATAAGCAGCAAACCGTCGGATGAGAGGCAAGGGCAGTTTTCACTGGCCGAGCTATTGACCGGAGGCCCGAGATTCACCGGTGCTCCCCAGGGATCATTCTTCGTGGCGCGTTTAGTGACCCATAGGTCCTCCGCACCATAACCACCAGGCCGAGTAGAGCAGAAGTACAGTTCCAGCCCATCCGGGCTGATGGTGAAAGACTGGTCGAAACTCGAGGTGTTGACAAGGGGTCCTAAATTCTCCGGCGGGGCCCAGGGATCCTTTCTGCTGGCGCGTTGGGTGACCCATATATCGCAGTGACCATATCCCCCGGACCGGTTATACGCCACAAAGTACATCTCCAAACCATCAGGCGAAATCTGTGCACAGCTATCACTCTGCCCGGTGTTGATCGGTGCACCAATATTTTCCGGCTCGCCCCAGTCGTCGTTTGCCGTTTCTCTCTTCGATACCCAGATGCCCCAAGCACCCAGTCCTCCCGGCCTGATATAGCAGGTGAGGTACATTTCCAGACCATCAGCCGTTATAAAGGTAACGACATCCCCGTACGGGCTGTTGATCGGCGGCCCCAGATGAACGGGCGCGCCGAAGGTGAAATCCGCGTTGGCCCTCCCACCGCCCAGCGCCAGAGCAGCCACCACTCCAACCAACATCCACCTGAGCTTTTCACAATTTGAACGATTCATAACACGCCTTCCTTTCTGCCCAAAGGCAAGTTGAACGGAGAGAGCCTAAGCCAACCAAAACACGATTCGGTTCCGGCCTTCGCGAAGGAGTCCGCAGGGCAGTGGGGCCCGGTGCGCGGAACGGCGATTTTTCCGTAAAAATAACCCAAGTCCGGGGGATCGGCGGTATAATGTATGTCACACGGGGCAACGGTACGTGCAGGGGAGTAAACGCCATGGTTCGTCGCGATCAGACAGACATGGGGGGGACGGCACAGACCTTTTTGACCACCCATTGGTCTTTGATCGAGGGCATTCAGCAACAGCAGGACCCCGAACAGGCGATGATCGGCCTGCTCTTGAGACGCTACTGGAAGCCCGTCTACTGCTATCTGCGCCGCAGCGGCTATGGCAACGAGCAGGCCAAGGACTTGACGCAGGGCTTCTTTCACGAGGTCGTGCTGGGCCGGCAGCTCGTGCAGCGGGCCGACCCCTCGAAGGGCCGCTTCCGTGCCTTTGTGCTCCACGCACTGAAGCAGTATGTCATCGACACGCAACGGCGACAGACGACCCAGAGGCACATTCCGCCCGCGAAGCTCGTGCCGCTGGACACGGCGGATCCACCCGCCGAAATCGAGGCCATGAGCAGCCTCGATGCCGAGCAGAGCTTCAACTATGCCTGGAAGGCGGACCTGCTGGACCGCGTCCTGGCCGAGGTGCGTGACCGATATGCGCGACAAGGCATGGAAAGCCATTGGGGCGTCCTTCAGGACCGTCTCGTGGGACCCATCATGAGTGACTGCCCGCCAATGCCATACCCGGAGATCTGTCAGAAATATGGCATCGAGAACGAAACCACCGCCGCCAATATGCTCAAGACTGCCAGGCGCCTGTTTCGCAGCCTCCTGGAAAAGCACGTGCGGCAGACCGTCGTCCGTGGCGAGGCGGTCGCAGAGGAACTCCAGGAAGTCTTCGGATTTTTGCGGAACAGGCGCACCGCTTGAGTGGTTCCTGCGGATCCTCCTGTGTGGGACTCGGTGCAGATGGGATCTTCTCGCTGTGAGAGACGACCATGAAGTGCGACGACTCATTCTTCGGAGCCGAATCCGACCGCATCGACCAACTGGTCGCGCGCGTGCTGGATGATTCGGATGCGGACGAACCGATCTGTCCGACGACGCCGTTGGATATGGTCCTGGAGCAGCCGGGCAGTCAGATCGACCGGTACAAGCTCCTGCGTGTCCTGGGCGAGGGCGGCATGGGGGTAGTCTACCTGGCCGAACAACAAGGACCCATTCAGCGCCAGGTGGCGCTCAAGCTGATCAAGCCGGGCATGGATTCCAGGAGGGTCATCGCGCGATTCGAAGCGGAACAGCAGGCGCTGGCCCTGATGGACCACCCCCATGTCGCCCATGTCCACGACGCCGGGTTGACCGCCAGCGGTCGTCCGTATTTCGTCATGGAATACGTCGAAGGAATCCCCATCACGGAGCATTGCGACACGCACAAGCTGACCATCGAAGAACGGCTGCGACTGTTTCTTCACGTTTGCGCGGCAATTCAACATGCGCACAGCAAGGGGATTATCCATCGGGACCTCAAGCCCTCCAACATCCTGGTCTGCGGCAGCGCCGGCGACGCCGTGCCCAAAGTCATCGACTTCGGCATCGCCAAGGCGTTGAGCCAGCCCTTGACGGAGCGGACGCTTTATACCGAGCAAGGCCGCTTCGTGGGCACGCCGGAATACATGAGCCCCGAGCAGGCGGAGCTGACCGCCGAGGGCGTCGATATACGGACCGACATCTACTCCCTCGGCGTTGTGCTCTACGAGCTGCTGGCCGGGGTGCTTCCCTTCGACCCCGAAACGCTGCGAGAAGGGGGCGCCGAGCACATCCGTCGGGTCATCCGTGAGGAAGACCCGAAAACACCCAGCACCCGGCTGCGCCATATCTCCGGAGAAACATCGACGAAGCTCGCACAACAGCGCCGGACCGACGTCCGAGCGCTGGGGCGCAGACTGCACGGCGATCTGGACTGGATCACGCTGAAAGCGATGGCCAAAGAGCCAAGCAGACGCTACGCCACCGCTCATGCCTTGGCCGAAGATGTTCAACGTCACCTCCATCATGAGCCGGTCATGGCCCGTTCGCCCACGACGGTGTACCGTCTCCGGAAATTTGTTCGCCGAAACCGAACGCAGGTGATCGCGCTGGCGGTGGCTATCGTTCTGCTTTGCTGCCTTGCGGCTCTCGGGGTGACGTACTCGCGCGCATCTCGGCAGGCGCGTTCGGCCAGGGCTCTCAAGGAGGAAAACGCACTGCACCTGGCGCAGGAAGCGTTCTCAGAGCGACGATTTGCCGAAGCACTGCAGCTCACTGCCCCGCTAGGAACCAGCGCGCACGTCGGGGCCCAGGCCCGTTTGCTGCAGGCGAACATCCTCGTCGAGGGCGGACATCCGGAAGAAGCGGAAAGAATGCTTTCGCCGCTACTTCAAACCGAACCGCAGATCGCCGGCCCCGCCCACGCCCTCTTGGCCCGGATTTATTGGGAGCAGGGTGACGACCAAGTCGGCTCGCTGGAACGGGCCGCACATCACCGCCGGGAGGCGGAGAGACGCTTACCAGAGACGGCAGACGCGCTCTATCTTCGAGCCCTGACAGCCCTGACGGTGAAGGAAACGATGCAACTGTTGGAGAAAGCCTTGGCTCTTGATCCCAGGCACTATCCGTCCCGTCGTCTGCATGCCTGTACGCTCTGGGCCTCGCAACGCTATTCGGACATGGAAACGGACGCCCTGGCTCTCATCGTCTCACGACCTAAGGACTCGTTCGGATATTTTCTCAGTGCCACCGCGCGGTTCGAACAGAAAGAGTATGAGCCCGCACTGCAAGACATCGAGCAGGCGCTACAACTGATGACGGAGGAGACTGCCCGGCAAAGTGAGCTGCTCGACCTGCGATGCCGCACCCGCCTGGCACTGGGACAGTACCAACGGGTTGTCTCCGACGCGGAGAACTGTCTCCGGCAGTTCCCTGGCAAGACGATCTTCTCCTTCCACAAATTCTGCGCTCACCTGGGTCTCGGCCAGTACGATCCGGCCCGTGCGGCGTTTCATGGGGTCGCCGATGGCAATGACCCGGCAAAGCAGGAATTCACCAACTGGTCCATGAAATACGTTTTTGACACCCTGGGGGCCGGACGAAGCTGGCACAGGCCGGGTCAACCGCCCGAAGGCACCCCGTTCGTCCCCATGCACGAGGCCGAAGCCAACTACAAGGAGTATGCGGCGCAGGGCCGGCGACTTATCCGCAAAGGATTTTCGCCCAACTGGTCCCCGGATGGAACGAAACTGGCCTACAGTCTGGGTGCGGTTGGCGCCAGTGGAGTGGCCGTGTATGATGTCCCGTCGGAACAGAGCGAATTGCTCATCGTCCCCGGAAAAGACCCCAGATGGTCGCCCGACGGACAGTACCTTGCCTTCGTGCGGGATCGACAGATCCTGGATATGGCCGCCCTGGCTTCCATCGGGCATCGGCGGCTGTATCTCTCCAGGACGCCGGAAGAGGTTTGGATCATGCGACCGGATGGCTCGGAGGCGCGCCGCCTGGCCTCGGGGGGATGGCCCTCCTGGAGTCCTGAGGGGAAACATGTTTTGTATCACTCGCGCCAGGAAGACAAAATCTACAAAATCGCTGCACACGACAGGACGGCAAGGCCGCACGTGATTTTGGAGACGACCAATAATTGGCCCTCCGTATCCCCGGACGGTCGTCATGTGGGCTGCTCGAATCTCAATGGCGTGTTGAACAGATTGTGCATCTTCAACATCGAAGGTTCCTCTCCGGCTCCCGAGCATATTTATGACTTTCCGGATATTGAATTCTGGGGGGGCACCTGGGCTCCGAGTGGTCGCTTCTTCAGCGTCGGAGCCTGGGGCCCGCGCTACGAAGGTGGTTTGTGGATTTTTGACATGAACCAGGGCCGCCCGTACAAGATCTTGAGGGGCTCGTTTGGTACCGCCGACTGGTCTCCCGATGAGAAGACGCTTGTCTACATGTTGGAGCCACCGATTCTTGAGGTCTGGACCGCGCGTCTTGACTCGTTGGGTGCCGGTATGACGCCTGCCCAGCATGACCGGGAGGCCGTGGCTCACTACTCGCGGAAGATAGAGGCCGAACCCCGACAGGTGACCCATTACCTGTCTCGCGCGAACTGCTACGTCCGGTTAAACGAGCTTCAGAAGGCCATCGCAGACATGGAAACGGCCGACCGGATCTCCCCCCAACCGGAAGGGACCGCGCGGTGGCTGGCTGAGTTGAAAACCGCTCATAAAGCAGGCACTTCCGTTTCCCGTGGCCCTCTGGTCGGAAGCATGTCGTATGACAACGCAACAGATACGTATGCGCTCGTTGGATCTGGCATTGGTATCGCGGACATCTTTGATGAGTTCCACTTTGGCCATGCGAGACTAAGTGGCGATGGCTCAATAACGGCAAGAATTGATGGCGTTGAGCACGTTCACGATTGGACCAGAGCGGGTGTCATGATCCGTAACACGCTCGATCCCGCTGCGCAGCACGGAATAGTCCTCATTACACCGACAGGCAGAGTCGCTTTCCAGTGGCGCGACAGGGAAACGGGAGTAACGCGCAGCGTGGGCTCAGACGCCAACAGCGTAGCGCTCCCCCATTGGGTCCGGCTCACGCGCAAGGGCAACCAATTCACCGCCCAGCATTCCAGCGATGGTGCGCAGTGGAACACGGTCGTTGATCCCCAGGATCCCAATAAGCCCACGTTTATCGAGATACCGATGAACGAGACCGTTTACATCGGCCTGACCGTCACTTCACATAACACCACGCGTGCCGCGGAAGCCCGGATATCCAACGTCCGCCTGACCGGCTCCGTGAATCCGCCAGGCCCCTTCGTTCATTCAAAGGACATCTCTTTCGAAATCCAACCTGACAACTCGACCAACAAA
>CAYHAJ010000119.1:0-7210 GCA_964354535.1 uncultured Pirellulales bacterium | reverse complement strand
CATTCAGGGGCGACGACCGGCGTAAGAGGCGGTTAGGCGGCAGCGTGCGTCACAACGAAAATGGGACACCAAAAGGAAAGGACAGCAACTATGCTCCATGTCTTACATTCTCACTGCTGCGTTGATTTTGGGCTCAAGTGGGCCCTCGGACGGCCTGCAGAATGTGGTGGGATTGGGCCGCGAACCAGATATTGGGACGATAAGTTAAGAGGTAATCATGGCAAGGATAGCCGCACTGATGGAGCTTCGACCTACCGATCGCCGTAAACCCCAGGATGCAAGGTATGACCAAGGGTGCGATACTTCGCCGGATGGCGATGTATTGATGGAGCACATCCTTGAGAAGATGAATACCACGCCTCCGGAGGAGGTGTTGAAGAGGATCACATCCTTCCCCCCAACCGACAAGGCAAAGTGCTGGACATCCGTCGCCAGATTGCGGACGGGACCTACGAAGTAGCGGATCGGCTGGATACTGTGATCGATCGGGTACTGGAAGCGATCACGGCCTGATCCCCGCGGCATTCCTGCTGCCGGCACCATGATTCCCAGACCGGCAATCGTGCGGTGCCGCTTTTCGGGCAGTGCGGATAGGAAACCGCATAGTCTTGTGGGGGATGGACCAATGAAGCTCCCAGCTCTTTGCCTGGTTGTTCTCGTGCCGGCCTGGTTTGCGGCAGCGCCGGCGGCCGCCGTGGACCCCAACGACATCGAACGACTGCTGGACGCCATCGCCCATATCGAGAGCCATGGTGATCCCGATGCGGTCGGCGATGGCGGCAGAGCTCTCGGCGTCTACCAGATTCACCGTGGCTACTGGGAAGACGGCACGGAACTCCTGGGTGTCGATTGGCCGCATCGGGACGCGGCTGACTCGAAAAAGGCTCGGCGCGTGGTGAAAGCCTACTTGCTCCACTATGGCAAGGGCAAGAGCCTCCTCGAGATGGCCCGCATTCACAACGGCGGACCGCGCGGCGACAGAAAGAAGGCCACCTTGCCCTACGCGCGCAAAATCCTGGCGGACGGAAATCTGTCGTCGGGCTGGCACGCTCCGCCGTCTTCACCTCTCTTCCTCCCTTGAGGCCAGCCTGCCTGTTCGCCTTTGCCCTCTGCTTGTTTCTCGCCCAGGGAAGGAATTGAGAATATTGTGGAGAAAACACATAGAAAAAGCTGGCGTATGCGGCAGAAGGCAGTATAATAGCTCTCAGGGTGATTTTGCACTTGGGATGACGGCCTGATGAAGCCTTGATGCAGGATCGTTCGCGGTAGACAGCCTCACCAGCCTCAAGACCCGTCTCCCGAATCATTCTTTTTGGTCCGGCACGCCTTTGGAACAAAGGTGCTGGAGGGACGCGGAGATCCTTGGCGTTCTGAGAGTTGAGAACGTGAAAATCGATCCACCCACAATAGAGGGCCAAAATGAATGTTTATGTAGGTAATCTGCCAAGTGATGTCACAGGGGACGATCTCCGCGAGGTCTTTCAATCGTTTGGCCGGGTTGAAACGACGCACGTAGTGAAGCGCCGGCATGGTGGTGGGTCCGGGAGCTTTGGACTTGTGGATATGCCCTCCAGAAGCGAGGCCGTCTCCGCCATCGTCGGTCTCGATGGCAAGAATCTGAAAGGCCAGGCTATCACGGCCACTGCGGTTCGGCCAAGAGACCCTGTCTGCGGGGCCTGCCGCACGCCCTGCTACATGTACCCGTCCTGAAACCCTGCCCCGCCCTGCAGGCCATAGCACCCATCCGGGACCTGATCGCGGAGCGGGCCCAGGCTATCTGGCTGAAACGCGGGTGCCCACGCAATCGGGATGAAGAGAATTGGCGTGAAGCCGAAGCCCAACTGAAAGCCGAATTGGGAACTGTGTAACACTCCGGGGACTCGGCCCTAGGACGAGGTGACCTGTGACGATGGATATCCAGAATATCGCTGGGATTCTGAAACAGGAGATCCGCCAGTACGAAGCCAGGCTCGACATGATCAAGGTCGGGCGGGTCCTACAGGTGGGCGACGGTATTGCCCGCATCGGTGGTCTCAGAGACGCGCTGGCCGGTGAGATGCTCTTGTTCGAGGACGATACCATCGGCGAGGTCTTCAACCTCGAGGAGGACTTCCTGGCGGTCGTGCTCTACGGCGACTACACGAAGGTGCGAGAAGGCTCTGAGGTGCGATCGACCGGGCGGCTGATGTCCGTGCCTGTCGGCGAGGAGATGATCGGCAGAATCGTCACGCCGCTGGGCCGGCCACTCGACGGCGGCCCCGCGATCACGGCGAAGACCGTCCGCCTGCTGGAATCCGAGGCCCCGGGAATTGCCCAGCGTCAGCCTGTTCGCCAGTCCCTTCAAACCGGTCTCAAGAGCATTGATGCCATGATTCCCATAGGTCGGGGACAACGCGAGCTCATAATCGGCGACCGCAAGACCGGCAAGACCGCCATCGCGCTCGATACCATCATCAACCAGAAGGGCAAGGACGTAATCTGCGTCTACGTGGCAATAGGCCAAAAGGGCTCCACCCTTGTCGAGGTGGTCAATGTCCTACAGCGGCACGACGCGATGGAGTACACCACCGTGATTGTCGCCTCGGCGGCCGACAGCGCCCCAATGCAGTACATCGCGCCCTATGCCGGCTGCGCCATCGCGGAACACTTCATGTACGAGAAGCACCGCGACACGGTGTGCATCTACGACGACCTGAGCAAGCATGCCGTGGCCTACCGGGAGTTGAGTCTGCTTCTCCGGCGTCCGGCCGGGCGCGAGGCCTACCCGGGCGATATCTTCTACCTGCACAGCCGACTGCTGGAACGCAGCGCCAAGCTGTCCGACAAGCTCGGGGGCGGCTCGCTGACCGCCCTGCCCATCATCGAGACGCTCGAAGGCCAGATTTCCTCTTATATCCCGACGAACCTCATCTCCATCACCGATGGCCAGATCTATCTCCAGAGAGACCTCTTCCACGCGGGCGTGCGGCCGGCCATCGACGTCGGTGTCAGCGTCAGCCGCGTCGGCGGCGACGCCCAGGTCCAGGCCATGAAGAAGGTGGCCGCCGGGCTGCGTCTGGATTTGGCCGCCTATTACGAGCTGCTGGATTTTGCCCGGCTCGGGACTGAGTTGGATCGAGCCGCCCAGCGTCGGCTTGAGCGCGGCAGAAGAATGGTGGAATTGCTCAAACAGCCCCAATTCTCGCCCTTGTCCATGGGCGAAGAGGTGGTCACGATCCTGGCTGGCTCATCCGGACTGCTTGATGACATCCCCGTCGAAGCGGTCGCCGGCTTGGCTACGGACATGCTGCGCTGGCTCAACAGCCGCCATCCCGACCTCGTCGCCGAGATCAACAAGACCGGCAAACTTGGGGATGGACTGGTGGTCAAACTCACCGGCCGTATCAACGAGTACAAAGCCATCTTTCAGGAAACGCGGCTGAGACATGGCCTCGATCCAACGGACATTCCTGCCCCGCACGGCGATCGACCCTATCGCCCGCATGACCCAGACTGCGGAGAGTCGTTAGAGGATGGTCACCTGGACGTGGCTTTCGATGATTCCCGCCGCGATGGCATAGCGGGTGAGCCCTGCGGTGTCGTGTAGGTCCAACTTGCTCATGAGACGCTGCCGGTGCTTCTCCACCGTTTTGATGCTGATGCCAAGCTCCGCGGCGACTTGTTTATTGGCTTTGCCTTCGGCAATCAGTTGCAGCACCTCCACTTCGCGCGAGCTCAAGATGGTCTTCCCCTTCTTGACTGCGGCGCGTCCATTGGGCGACGGGGGATAAAGACCGTGCACGCGACGGGCAATGGAGGGGCTAAAGAAGGTGTTTCCTTTTTCGACTTCCCGGATCGCTTTGGACAGAAGATCGGCGGAGGTCTGTTTGATCAGATATCCCGCCGCGCCCAACAGAATGACTTGCCGGATGTACTCGTCATCGCTGTGCGCGGAGAGAATGAGCACCCGGGTGGTCGGGACAACCTTCTGAATTTGCCGGGTGGCTTCCAGACCGTTGAGCAGCGGCATCGCGATGTCCATGACCACCACGGCGGGACGAAGTCTCTTGGCCAGTTGGACCGCCTGGCGGCCGGTCTCCGCTTCGCCCACCACCGCGATGTCGCCCTCCGCCTCCAATAACGCCCGCAGCCCCTCCCGGACGATCATGTGGTCCTCCGCCAGTAGGACGGTAATTTGCTTCATAAGAGACTCCAGAATTCGGCCCTGGGGAATCCGGGAGAAGCCTAATCTCAGGTGCCCTTGGCGAACGGAATCTCCGCTCGAATCGTCGTGCCTTTGCCCGGCGCGGATTCGACGGCAAAACGGCCGCCGACCATCTCCACGCGCTCGCGCATGCCGAGCAACCCCAACCCCTTCTTCTTTCCGGCGGGCAACACCCCCTGCACCGGAAAGGACTTGCCGTTGTCCTTCACTTCCAGGCAAATGACGCCCCGGAGTTTTCGGATGCTCACGTTCACCAGGCTGGCTTGCGCATGCTTGGCCACGTTGATGAGCGCCTCCTGGGCGACGCGATAGAGCACCGTCCGCCTGACGCTGTCCAATTGTTCCATCCGGCCGCGCGTGAAGCTCGTGAAGTGAAGGGCCAGGCCCGTCCGCTTCGCAAAGTCTTTCACATAGGAATGGAGGGCGGGAATCAGCCCCAGGTCATCCAACGCCGCCGGGCGCAATTGACCGGCAAACTGATGCACGATGTTCAACGACTTGACCACCAGCCGCTGCGTGCGGGCGATCTTCCTCGTGAGGTCCCGCGTGTTGGCGGCAGCTTCTTTCTTCAGCGTCGCCAGATGGAGGTTGACTCCCGTCAGAACCTGGGCGACTTCATCATGAAGGTCGCGGCTGATCCTCCTTCGTTCTTCCTCCTGGGCCGACAGAATCTGGCGGGACAGATGCCGCAACTGCTCCTGCATATGATGGGACTGCTTCAAGAGCAGGCTGTAGTGCCGCTCGCTTTCCTTGAGGGCTTTCTCCACGGCCTGGCGCCGAAGAACTTCCTTTTTCAGTTGCCGATTCATAGCCGCCAGCTCCCCGGTGCGCCGGCGCAGCCCCTCGTTGAGTTGACTCAGGCGGACGTTGGCTGCCATCGCCGCGTGATGCGTCTTTTCGATCCGTGCAAGCGCCTCGACGAAGAACGTCTGCGCCCGTTTGATCATCCCATCTCTGGCTCCGGAGGAGTGACTCGGCACCATCAGTGCCACCAGTGCTTGCTCGTGAATCCTGGCCAGCTCCAGCGTCTCCAGACCCAGGTCCAGGGCCTCGCGTCCCAGCCCATCCGCCGACCGCAAGCGCCCCTGGGGCCCTTGCTCGAGGTGTCTCAGCAGTGCGGCTTGATACCGTCGCGACAGATTGGCCAACTTGGTTTCCATAAGGCACCCCGAATCTACACGCCGCCGCCCCGGCGGCATCCATGGTGGTCCCGCCCTCAGGGATGCTCGACCCCTCGCCGGCGAGCCATGGCGGGATTATCCGTCTTTCGCTTCCCTCTGTCTATAGGGTAAAACCCGACCCACCCGACAATGCCCGGTAGGGTTTCACCCCATAGAGAAGGAGCCGCCCCATAACGTAATATGATTTAGATAAGCCAGGAATGCACCAGCCGAAAGAAGCCTGTGCAGCGGAAGTACCTGCTGAGAAGAGAGAAATCGCGGATGAATATCCTTTTGATCTACCCCGAGTTCCCGGACACGTTTTGGAGCTTCAAGCACGCGTTGCCGTTCGTGGGCAAGCGGGCGGTGTTGCCGCCCCTGGGACTTTTGACCATCGCGGCCATGCTGCCGCGAGAATGGTCGCAACGCCTCGTGGACACCAATGTACGAGGTCTGACGAAGAAGGACCTGGCTTGGGCGGACTGCGCGTTCCTCAGCGCAATGGTTGTCCAGCGGGAATCAGCCCGTCAGATCATTGCCCGATGCCAGGAGGCGGGTCTGCGCATCGTGGCCGGCGGGCCGCTGTTCCAGATCGAACACGAGGAGTTCGGGGCCGTCGATCATTTCATCTTGAACGAGGCCGAGCTGACGCTTCCGGCCTTTCTCACAGACCTCGCGCAAGGCCACCCGGGGCGGGTCTATTCCTCCGCCGAGCACGCGGATCTGCGGCAAACGCCCGTGCCGCGGTGGGAGCTGCTGGACGTCAAGCGCTATGCCAGCATGAGCATCCAGTTCTCGCGCGGCTGCCCCTTCAATTGTGATTTCTGTAATGTCACGGCCCTGCTGGGCCATCGCGTGCGAACCAAAACGGCACCGCAGGTGATCGCCGAGCTCGACAGCCTCTACGCGCAAGGTTGGCGCGACGAAGTCTTCTTCGTGGACGACAATTTCATCGGAAACAAGCCGTTCCTGAAAAGCGATCTTCTGCCGGCCCTCCTGGAATGGCGCAAGGGCAAAACCGGGATTGTCTTCTTCACCGAGGCCTCCATCAATCTGGCGGATGACCCAGCGTTGATGGAGATGATGGTGGAGGCCGGATTCAACCGCGTCTTCATCGGGATCGAGACCCCGGACGAGGATTGCCTGGCCGAATGCAGCAAAGTCCAGAACAAGAACCGGAACCTCGTGGAGGACGTGAAACGCATCCAGCGTGCCGGACTCCAGGTGCTGGGCGGCTTCATCGTCGGCTTTGACCACGATCGGCCCTCGATCTTTCAGAGGCAGATTGACTTCATTCAGAAGAGCGGCATTGCGACCGCCATGGTCGGCTTGCTGCAAGCCCCGCCCGGAACGCGGCTGTATGAGCGAATGAAAAAGGAAGGCCGTCTGCGCGGGAAATCGTCGGGAGACAACGTGGACGGCACGACGAACATCATCCCGGCGATGAGCTTGGATGCTCTGCAGGAAGGCTACAAAGCCATTCTGCAGCACATCTACTCTCCGGAGCACTACTACCAGCGCATCCGGACGTTTCTCCGGGAATACCAGCCCCCTCGCATCCGAGGACGGATCCGGTTCTCGCACGTCCTCGCGCTGCTGCGGTCGTCCTATCGGCTCGGCCTGCTGGGCCAAGAACGGCTGCACTATTGGAAGCTCTTGCTCTGGACCCAATTCCGGCGCCCCCGGCTCTTCCCCGAGGCGGTCATGCTCGCGATCTATGGCCACCATTTTCGGAAGGTCTGCGAACAGCGCGTGCGGTAACACCGCCGGCAAGAAGGAACGACAAAGGAGAGACCCGATGAAAACGAACGTGGGTTTGTGGATTGACCATCGCAAGGCCATTGTC
>CAYHAJ010000118.1:0-5080 GCA_964354535.1 uncultured Pirellulales bacterium | reverse complement strand
CCTGACGGTGGGGCTATACGAGGATGGTCAGCCTGGTGAGCTGTTCATCACCATGGCCAAGGAGGGCAGCACCGTCGGGGGCCTCATGGATGTCATCGGCACGTGCACGTCGATGGCTTTGCAGTACGGCGTGCCCCTGATCACGCTGGTCGACAAGTTCCGGCACGCCCGGTTCGAGCCTTCCGGCATGACTTCCAACCGGGATATCCCGTTCGCCAAGAGTCTGATCGACTATATCTTCTGCTGGCTCGGCTGCCAGTTCATCCCGGGCTACGCCGACAAGAATCTGCCCAACCGCAACCCGACGCCGGCAACGAGCAACAAGACCGTCGCCACCGCCCGGGAACTGGTCGAGAAGACGAAGGACCTCGCCGACAAGATCGCGGAAGCCAAGGCCGTCGGCAACAACGGCAAGAAAAGAGGCAAAAAGGAAGATCCCAAGCCCGAGGACGCCCCCGCCCCCGCCAGGGCCACGAGTCTGCTCCACTTGGACCGCCTCATCGGCCGGCCGACGCGGGTGGGCTCCTTGGTCAATTCGCCCGCCAATCCGACGGACGAGGCCCAGCAGATGGAGGCCGCCCTCATGCAACAGTTCAACGCCCAGTTCGAGCATTTTGGCGACGACGCCCCCGCCTGCGACATCTGCGGCTCGATCACCGTCCGCAACGGCACCTGCTACAAATGCTTCAACTGCGGCAACTCCATGGGATGCTCCTGAAGAATTGATGATTTATGATCGATGGTTCGGGCGGGCGACCACCGAGTGGCCCGCCCGACGTTTTTCGCTGGCAACGCCGCCGAAGCGGCACATCTCCGCGTCGTTTTAGGCGGACGGCAGGAAGCCGCTTCAGCTATCGGCTGGGCAGGCGACCTCGGAACCCAAGGCGAGAACGCCCAAAATTGGTACCGCGTTAGCCCGCCTAAAGACAATCAAGGATTTGGCAGCCTAAGCGGGTCGTGCTTGGCCGTTTCACCCATCGTATGGGTAAGTACACTTACCCAATGATCGGCGATTTGGCTACATTGGTCCTTCAAAGGTGGTTTGCGGGCCCGAAATCGCCCGTATGACAAATAGCGCCGGCCCAAATCCCGCTTCGGTAAGGGGGATGGATCAGGCTCGCAAAAATCCGCGGAATTCGACGCAAAATCTTTTGACAGCCCCCCGAAGTCTGCTAAAATTCAGGGTTTCTATGTGTTGGAAAGAAGAGAGTATGCCTACAAAAAGCTTTATGGCTAAAAAGGACCAGGTGCCGCAACGGTGGCTGCTGGTGGATGCGGATGGGGCTGTTCTGGGCCGTTTGGCGGCCAAGATCGCCGTCAGGTTGATGGGCAAAGACAAGCCCACGTGGACTCCCCATGTGGACATGGGCGATTTTGTCGTCGTCGTCAACGCCGAGAAAATCCGGCTGACCGGCGCCAAGGCCGAGACGAAGACCTACAACTCCTATTCCCGCTATCCGGGCGGCCACAAGTACGTCAGCTTCGAGCACGCGATGGCGAAGAAGCCGGAATGGGTTGTGGAAAACGCCGTTCGTAAGATGCTCCCCAAGACGCAGATGGGCCGCAAGGCGTTGAGCAAGCTCAAGGTCTTCCGTGGTCCGGAGCACGAGCACCAGGCCCAGAGGCCCGAGAAGATAGAACTGTTCTAAGTGGAACAAAAGGACCATGACAGACAATAGACCCGAGAATACAGCAGCGGAGCAGACGTCCCAGGCGCCCGCCGCCGAACCCAAGACGGTGATCGGACCGGGGAATAAGACCAAAGAAAAGTACGGCTACTGGTGGGGCACCGGCCGGCGGAAGACCTCCGTGGCCCGCGTGCGGATTCGCCCCGGCAGCGGCAAGTTTCTCGTCAATAAGAGAGAGCTGGACGACTACTTCCATAGAGATCAGGACCGTAAGGCAGCTTTGGCGGCGCTGCGACTCGTCGAAGCGGAGAAGTCCTTCGATGTCTTCGTCAACGTTCGGGGCGGGGGCATCACAGGACAGGCGGGGGCCACCCTGCTGGGTGTCGCCCGGGCTTTGCGAACCTATGATGAGAACTACAGTGTCGCTCTGCGCGACAACGGACTTCTGACACGCGATCCGAGAATGGTCGAAAGGAAGAAGCCTGGGCAGTCAGGCGCCAGGCGGAGATTCCAGTTCTCGAAGCGATAAGCCCAAAGAAAACCAACTGGACAACGACAGCCGCCGAGACGATCTGGGCGGCTGTTTTTTTGGAGTCAGTCGTGCGTCCCTTCACCATTCTCGGGGCAGGCTCTGGCACGACCTTTTTGCAGGCGAGTGAGATTGCTCGCTCTACAGGGGATACCTATGATACGTGTTGCGATCATTGGCGCCAGCGGCTACACCGGCGCCGAGTCCATTCGCATTCTGCTGCGGCACGGTGAGGCCAAGGCCACTTACCTGACGGCCCTGCCGGAAGAGTGCGGCCCAATGCAGGAGATGTTTCCAGAGTTCCGAGGCCGCTGCGAGTTGCCGGTTGAGCCCTTGGATCTCAAGAAGCTGGCGGATTCGGCCGACGTCGCCTTGTGCTGTCTGCCCCACAAGGTCTCGATGCAGTTCGTGCCCGAGTTGCTCCGCGCGGGCGTCAAGGTGATCGACTTCAGCGCCGATTACCGGCTCAAGGATGTCAAGGTCTATGAGCAGTACTACAAGACGCCGCACACGGACACCGCCAATCTGGCCAAAGCGGCCTATGGCCTTCCCGAGCTGTTTCGCAAGCAGATCCAGAAGACCAACCTGGTGGCGAATCCCGGCTGCTTCCCCACCTGTTCCATGCTCGCCCTTGCCCCCCTGCTGCGAGAAGGGCTCGTGGAAACCAGCTCGATCATCGTCAATTCTGTGACGGGTGTCTCGGGCGGCGGGAAGAATCCCACGCCGAAATTTCACTTCCCGTACATGGATGAGAACCTCTTCCCCTACGGGATCGGCGTGCACCGGCACATGCCCGAGATTGAGCAGATCGCGACCGAAGTCGCGGGCTGCCCCGTGCGGGTTCTCTTCCAGCCCCACGCCGGACCGTTCGACCGCGGCATGCTGTCGACGGTGTACTGCCGACCGAGGGCCGAAGTGAGCAATGAGCAGCTCCTGTCGCTTTACACCGACTTCTACAAGGGCGAGCACTTCGTCCAGGTCTGCCAGACTGCCCCGGCGGTCAAGGACATTACGGGAACGAATTACTGCCACGTGTTCCCCACGTTCGTTAAAGACACGGTCGTGGTCTTCTCGGTGATTGACAATCTGACCAAGGGCGCTTCCGGCCAGGCGATTCAAAACATGAACATCCTCTTTGGCATTCGGGAGACTATGGGTCTGGACTAGCGCTCGCGCCAAGGGGAGAAGTATGGACCAAGTTGCGGAGATTTGCCGCAAAAGAAAGCAGGCGCACCAGAAGCTGCTGTCTCTGGACTCGAAGGTCTATCGGGCCTTTCTGGACATGGAGGCAGCCGCCTATGCCGATGGGACTCTGCCCAAGAAGTGCAAAGAGATGATCGCGGTCGGCATCTCGGTGGTCACGGACTGTGAATCCTGCATGCAGTGGCACGTCGAGCAGGCCGTCAAAACCGGCGCCAAGCAGCAAGAAGTGCTCGAAGCCGTCGAAGTGGGCATGGAGATGGGCGGTGCCGGGCCACGGTTTCGGCGCGTTTCGCCCTGGAGGTCATGGAGAACGTCTTCGCGGGATCGTTGTCAGAATGAGAAACGGTACACTTAAAGTTGCGACGTGCCAGTTTGCCGTAAGTGAGTCGGTGGCCCAAAATGCCCGCGCCATCCGGCAGTCTCTGCAAAAGGCCAAGAAGGCCGGGACCGAGATCGTGCATTTCTCCGAATGCGCCCTGAGCGGATACGCAGGCGCGGACTTCCCCTCCTTCGACGATTACGACTGGACCTTGCTGAAAGAAGAAACGCGGAACATCATGGCTCTTGCCGGCGAGCTTGGTCTGTGGGTCATCTTGGGCAGTACGCACCCATTAACACCGCCCAACAAGCCACACAATTGCCTCTATCTGATTGATTCCGCAGGCCAGATCGCAAATCGTTACGATAAAAGGTTCGGCACATCGGGCGATCTGGAGCACTACACCCCTGGCAATCGGTTCATCACGTTTGATCTCAACGGCGTCACGTGCTCTCTGCTGATCTGTTTCGATTTGCGTTTTCCGGAGTTGTACCGCGAATTGTACAAGCTGGGGGTCCAGTGCATCTTCCAGTCGTTCTACAATGCCCGGCAACGCGGTCCCAGCGTGCACACGCACATCATGAGACAGACGATGCAGTGCCACGCCGCGACGAACCACTTCTGGGTGAGCCTGACCAATTCGAGCGGCTATTACTCGCCCTATCCGTCCTGCTTCATCCAGCCGGACGGCGTGATCGCCGCCCAGCTTCGACCCAACCGAGCAGGGATGATGGTGAACACAGTGGACCTGGGCCGGGACTTCTACGATCCGATGGCAGGCTTTCGCGAAATCGCCGTTGCCGGCCAACTCACCAACGGCCCCGGCACCATCGATGACCCGCGATCAAGGGACACAACGGTTCTTTAGAGCTTTCCAGCCGGCAGGAAAAGCCCTTTCTCCGGCCGGTCGTGCAAGCTACAATGACAAGAGCATCTGATGTGTACTGGCAAGGCCTTTGATGGTCATTAGAACACCAGAATTGGAAGAGTTCTACCGCAGATTGGTCGTTGAAGAAGACCTCTCCTACGAGCAATCGTTGCAGATATTCGAGTCTCTGTACGCAGAAGCTGTCTCCCTAGGCGTAATCAGCGACGAGAATATCTTGGAAGGGCTGGAGGTAAACCTCAGAATCGCCAGGGCTCTGAATGGATTGAAGCGATGATTGCCGCACTGATCAGCAGACAGCATATCGATCTCGGCTACATCCGCCACTGGCTCTCAGAGTTCTGTACCCTTCCTGAGCACGAGCGGATAGGTGAGGATTTCGAGAGGCTGATCCCATTAGCCCGACTTCGCGGATTCGGCGTCGGCTTCGATCTCTTTCGGGGTGAAATCGTGGATTTCAGGGCCACGAAGGCCGGTTGGTGGCCCGAAACCCCATGTAGTGGAGATTTCTGAAA
>CAYHAJ010000117.1:0-54901 GCA_964354535.1 uncultured Pirellulales bacterium | reverse complement strand
CTTGAGCCTGCCCTGGTCCACATCGTGCTGGTACTGGCCGACGCCGATGGATTTCGGATCAATCTTGACCAGTTCCGCCAGCGGGTCCATGAGCCGGCGCCCGATGGAGACCGCGCCGCGGACCGTCACATCATGCTCGGGAAATTCCTCCCGGGCCACCTCCGAGGCGGAGTAGACGGACGCGCCGCTCTCGTTGACGACCACGACCGCGATCCTGGCGGGCAGTTGGAGGCTGCGGATGAAATCCTCGGTCTCGCGGCCGGCGGTACCATTGCCGATGGCGATGGCGTCGACCTCGAACTTCTCGCACAACGCGGCGATCTTGGCCCCATCCATGGACCCTGGCTTGTCCGCCTGATGCAGATAGACGACATCGGTGTACTTGAGCTGGCCTTGCCGGTCGAGACAGACGACCTTGCAGCCCGTGCGGAATCCCGGGTCGATGGCCAGCATGTTTTTGCGGCCCAGGGGTGGCGCCAGCAGCAGCTCGCGCAGGTTCTCTGCGAAGACCCGGATGGCCTCCTGATCGGCCCGCTCCTTGGTTTCCATCAGGACCTCGGTCTCCATGGATGGGGCGAGGAGCCGCTTGTAGCCGTCCAGAGCAGCCTCGCGGACCAGTCCCCCGCAGGGCGAGGGCCCTTTGAGGAACAGCGTCTCCAGGATTCGTGTCGCCTGCTCCTCGGGCGCACTAACCTGCAGGCGCAGGAAACCGTCGCGGGTGCCCCGGCGCATGGCCAGAATCCGGTGCGACGGCGCCTTGGCGACCGGCTCTTCCCACTCGAAGTAATCCTCGAACTTATTCCCTTCGACCTCTTTGCCGGCGACGACCTTGGTGCGGAAGGTTCCCTCCTGGTGGAACAGCTCGCGCACGCGGGTCCGCGTCGTCTGGTCTTCGTTGACCCACTCGGCGATGATATCTTTGGCGCCGTCCAGAGCGTCTTCGACCGATTCGACCCCTTTGCCGGCATCGACGAAGGCGTTCGCCTCCGCGAGGGGATTGGTGGCCGGGTCTTGGGCGAGGATCAGCTTGGCTAACGGCTCCAGACCCTTCTCGCGGGCCACGGTGGCGCGCGTCCGCCGCTTCGGGCGGTAGGGCAGGTAGATGTCTTCCAGGGCCGTCATCGTGCCGGCCTGGGCGATCTGGGCCTTGAGTTCATCGGTGAGCAAGCCCCGTTCCTGCAGGGAGGCGAGGATTGCCTCCCGCCGGGCGTCCAGCTCCGCCAGTTGCGTGAGCCGGGTGCGGATGGCCGTAATGGCGACCTCGTCCAGACTGCCGGTTGCCTCTTTGCGATATCGTGCAATGAACGGAACGGTGGCTCCGCCTTCGAGCAGCTCGGCGGTCGCCAGGACCTGCCCGGGCTTAACGGCCAGTTCCGACGCGATCAGTAGGATATGTGCCGGATTCAATGGTCAGTCCTTTGCCTATATGCTTGTTATTCCTCGCACCCACCTTGGCGTGCGATGGGCCGAATATAACGAAAGCAGGGGGAAGTTTGAAGTCTCAAGTTACCCCAACCTTGCGATGCCTCACGGGCCGCGGAAATTGGCTTTGTTTTTCCGAGGCCGCTCGTGCATCCGATTGATCGCAACTTCTTGTCCGCACGAAACTTATCCTCCAAATCGCCCGCGCCAAAATTGGGTTTGTTTGGCGCAGAAGCCCTGTTCGTAGTGACGCCGCAAGGCGTTCCGTAACATGGGCGTCTTGCCATGAGTACCACGGCCGTCCCGACCGTGATCCGGAAATTGGGTTTGTTTGTACAACCGCCCAGAGCTCAGGGGCCGGGGGGCGGGCCGCTGTACCCTGATACCCGCCGCCTGACCGAATTGGCTTTGTTTTTCCGGGGCCGCTCCCGCATCCCATTGATCGCAACTCCTTATTCGCACGGCACTTGCCCTTCATTTGGCCCGCCCCGAAATTGGGTTTGTTTGGCGCAGAAGCCCTGCTCGTAGTGACGCCGCAAGGCGTTCCGTAACATGGGCGTCTTGCCCATGAGTACCACGGCCGTCCCGGCCGTGACCCGGAAATTGGCTTTGTTTCTTCATGGCCTCTCCCGCATTCCGTTCGTCGCAACTCGTTATCCACACGGCACTTATCATTCCTTCGGCCCGTCTGCAAATTGGGTTTGTTTGGCGCAGAAGCCCTGTTTGTAGGAATGTCATCCCCGCGCAGGCGGGGAGACGCCACCAGGCGTTCCCGGGGTGTGCCAGACTCCTGGCCGCTTGGCCCCCGACCCTGACCAAATTGGGTTTGTTTGTACAACTGACATCCAACCGCAGACCCCGTCCCTTCGACGGGCTCAGGGCGGGCTCTGAGCGGAGCCGAAGGATGAACGCCGATGAACCCAGTCTGGCCTTCGGCCGCAACCAAGATGTTCTCGCGCCAAGAACGCCAAGAGCGCCAAGAAGACCAAGGCAGATCCCCTCGATTCATCAATCATAATTCATAGATCCAAGGTTCTCTCCCAACTCGCCGCTCGTTCCCGCATCGCCCGCCGCGGGGCGACCAATGGGTGTATATTATACCATACGGAGGGCCGAAAATCAACAATAATACAAAAAACATAGAGATGTTTTATGACTCATAAACTCCGGTGCCGCCGGGACTAACGTCGCGCCCCTGCGGAACTCCTGCTGATTCATACGGTGTCCCTGGGGCTCCGGCCGGAGCCGCGGGAGCGGAAAACTCCCCGGAGCCACAGATTACGCCGATTGACGCAGATTTCCAACCCACTACCGGCTACTGGTTACCCTGTTTTCACCGCGAAATACGCGAAAGACGCGAAAAATGATGGAAGACGGCAGGGGGTTAACTGTCAACTGACAACTGGAAACTGTCTCTATACCGATTACCCTGTCTTTGTCCCCTGCCTCAGAGACTCTCCGGGTCGGCTGCATTTCCACCCGCCGCCGGCACCTCGGCATGGAGGGGTGTCGGAAGATGTACCGTACCCCTTTAGTTCCTGACCGGGGTCTGTCCCTAGCAACCCGCGGGATATTTTCGTGAACCGCTAATTGGTAATTTGAGGGCAGGCCCTCGAAGTCCATCCCTTCTGGAACGGTGATTTGCACATAACGTTCCCGATCTATCTCTCTTCATTTTCAGGCTCCTTCAACGCAAAGGATCATTTCCAACGGATCCTGGCTGTTTCACGCTCAGTATCCACCCAAACACTGGCATGCTCAAATTCGCGGGTAAACTCCCAGCCGTCCGGAGTCGTTCGCCGGTATGGCCTCTTGGGCGCGCCGAGCGGTTTCAGCAACTCCGGAAAGTCATGGAGGGAACCCGATGCCAAAGTCCACCCCCAGCCATATTGGAAGTAAGAATAGGGCTGGGCACCAATCAAGTAACAGGCCAGATAATATTCCACCCGTTCCTTAGCCAACGCAACCATCTGTACCTGGCGATCAAGACCGCGTCTCTGTCCGGATTGATCGTCCTGCTCGGCTCGACTGCGGTCGGATTCAACCCCAATCCTAAAGATTGACATCTTTCCCGCCTTAGCAATCCGCAACATATCATCCCAGTCACGCAACAAACTCTCTTTGCTCAGAACTTTTTCGTTATAGTGCTCAAACATGCTGGCGTCCATTACTGGAAAGACATGCTGTGCGATCTTCTGGTGGGCGTTGTTGGCTAAGAGGATCTTGTCCGGCCCCATTTTCTCTTTCAGCCCAGCCATCAACAGGCCCATGGCCTTCTCGACAGCCTCGCCTTGATTACCCTCACGCAACCAGTAGTAGCCATGCATTTGATCGATGAAGGCCCCGTCGCAGCCGGATTCTGCCACACCCTTGGCCACGGTGTCGATCCACCACCGGCGCATCTCGGGCTTCAACACATCAAAGCAGAGAATACCATCATGCTGCTGTGGCTCGCCTGTCTTAGGATCCATGAGCAGGAGTTCTTTTAGCTCTGGGTGGTCGTTGATCGTCTTGGCTCTAAGATTCTTGCTATACGAGGTAAAGGGCCAGGCACGAGCCGCGTTGAAGTAAAACAGCACCTTCATCTCGGGTTTGATCTTCTTAAAGGCCGCTGCTTCATGCTTGGCACCCAGTTCGGCCGCACCGAGTTGCGCGCTACCGTGTGACTTCTCAATACAGAGAAAGTCCGTTCGTTTCGCGATGAACTCCACCTCGTCCGGCTTCAAGACCCGCTGAGTGTCACCAAACATGTAATACATGGGGGTGGTGTCCCAACTAAACTTGGGATAAAAGCCCTTGGGCACGAATTGCCCCCCATCGCTAATGCGCAAGGAATTCTGATCCGGCGGACTTGATGAATCCTTTGCCGCCACCAGCGACGATATCGCAACGAAGGCAAATGCTGCTACCATGAATGCGCGATATGATGTTTTTGTCTTCATAGATTCCTTGATCGTTGATCAACTCAACTATTCCTTGTTCCGTCGTCCCATTTTCCTGGTGTTAAGCGGCTCAATGCCAAGTGCAATCGCCGGACTTCCTGGCTGGAAGCTATAATCACCGCCAGCGGGGTCAACAAACATGGGATCGCCAACAACACTGGCTTTTTCTTTGCCGACCGCCCCCAGCTTGAGCAGATGCTCATCCATCCAGTGGGAATTCGTGGGATGATGATAGAGATTGGAATCCATCTCCGTATCCACGAGCTTAGGACGTCCGCCACTATTTGTACCTCTGGGCCGTTCGGCATACGCATTGCCACCCTCCGGATGAGAAATGATAATGTTATGCTGAGCCTTGGATCCAGTCACCGGTACCCATTCAAAGCTGACATACCCCAACCGTGGAACCGCTTGGGGTGCTACGATGAAATTATTGACGATGTCGTTGATCCCTTTCGAGCAGATGGCCGATAATAAACAGTGATTGTTGTAGAGGACATTCCCATGGATGAGCGTCCCGTTCTGGTCGTCATCGCAACGGATTGCCTCTGTCACGGAATGCGCCAGATTGTCGTGCACGTAGTTGTAACGAATGATATTGCCCGTTCCGGTTCCGGATACGTAGATGGCATTCCCATCGGAGAGCAATTGGACGCTGTGGCTGATTTCATTGTATTCAAAGAGATTATGCCGAGCGTGGTTATACTTTTCACGACTCTTCCACGACTCATAGCCGTCACGCGGTCGGTCTCTGTCTTCGACAGCGATTTCATGTCGACGAATGGTTCGGCCGCCTTCTCCGTTTATGTTTCGGCTGGGTTCCACACGGGTGGTGATCAGCACGGCTGAATAACCACTGTGGTGCAACTCGTTGTGGACGATCCGATTGTGCCCACTCTGCCAAGCCCAAATGCCGGGCGAGTGCCAGGTGATTTCGCTGAAATGATGGATGTAGTTATTCACAATATCATTGTGGTGGTTGACATCTTTGGTTCCCGGACCATAGCCGCACAACACAATCCCGGCCTCACCCAGATGAGCACATTCACAGTTTTCAATACGATTACGCTGGGCATGCAGATCCAGCCGAATGGCCGATCCGCCGGAATGAATAAAATGACAATCGGTTACTCTACACTCCTCTGCCCCGCGGAAACGCAACAACGCGGTAGGCCGATCAAACATGTCCCAGTCATGCTGCATACCCCAGCCAAGGCGTGTTTCATCAGTTGTCCAGGCCCAGCGGTCACCATGGGTAAAGGTCAGTCCGTTAAAGGCAATGCCTCGAACGGGCTTATCTGTCGGCCCGTCGTAGTCAATACCTCCTTCGACACGAATCAGTTCACTGGTACTGGGTGCCAAAATCCCACGGGGCGATCCATTCGGGGCCGGATCGGAGGGCCATAGATAGATCTTGCGTGTCGTGGTATTGACGACCCACTCCCCCGGTTCATCCAATGCTTCTAAGGTATTTTCAATCCAGGCCGAGCAACCATCTTCCGTGTGAACCCAACCGGGAATCGGCCCCATTTCATAGGTCGCGGAAACGCTGGTTTTGGCTACGCCCGATGCTTCATCCACCCAAGCAAGCGGAAGCATGTTGATCACCCAGGCACGAGAGGGCCGTATGTTAATCTCCACATCTTCCAGATTATCCCAATTCTTCAAGGCCCCTGCTGGAAAGTGCAGCGTCTTTTGGTTACCCGCTTTGGTGGGGGAAAAACCCTCACCCCTAGCGCGCCTGAGACGACCCTGGTCGTCGTAGAGCGTGTAGAATCTATCCAGACCTACAGGTATGTCCGCCACCCAAACCTTACCGACCGCTTTAGCGGACAGTTCAGGCAGAGGGGATGTCAATCGTTTCCAACCGGTAATGGGTAGGCCTGCACTCACAACCGGATCCTCGCCCGGATACGCGGCGAAGGTCAAGAAAACCGGGCCTGTCGTGGCACCGGCCCCATACTTTTCGAACGTCACTGCACTCGACGTCTTGGGAGAACCGTCTTCGATTCCCAGAACCAGGGTCTTTTTCAATTGATGCCGCCCCGCGCGAAGGTAGATCACCATCGGCTCGGTGTTACCCGCCTTGCGCAAGGCTCTCACTGCGGTCACCGCATCGGGAAGCGATCCATAGGGTTTCTCCCGGCTGCCATCGGCCTGAGCAGTGCCGCCAGCCGACACATAAATTTCCCGTGTTCCATTTGCCCCAACCGCAGCGACGGGAACCGTCAACAGAACCAAGCCCAGGAACGCCTGCCAGAGATTGAACCGGAGCGGGGCGCGGAGTCCGAGAATGTCTCGATGTTTCATTGTCGAAGGTTGATTTGTTTGAAATGAGCCGCAACCGGCTTCAGGGTGTTTTTGCCGCTGGCAGGCCTTGGAGGGCACACGCCAGCAGAACGAACACAGTTGGTGGCATGCTTTGCATTTCATGATTTCAGCATTGCTCCGTTGATTTCATCTTCTATTTCGTCAGGGCGTCCTTCCAAACAACGTCTCCCGTCTGCTTTTCGATATCGAGTTGGACTGAGGCATGGGCGAACTCACGGGTGTAGGTGTAGCCGTTACGAACCGCCGGCCCCTTGGGTGCGCCCAATGGGCGGTCATAATCAGCCGGATGCGTCATCCAGATCTTGCTGGTCTTCGCATCATAACCGTCTTTCAAGTCGAAATAGCTGTACTTCTCGGCGCAGATCAGAAACATCGCCAACTGGTAGTTGAACCGGCTCTTAGCGTCCCCGCTCCGCCTCACGGGGTTCACAGCGGAGTTGGTATTCCTGGCCGCAGACCTCGGGGTTTCATCCGCATCTTGCTGGTTATTACCCAATCCACACGTGTAGGCAATGATGGACCCTTGCCGGGCGGCTGTCTGAAAGTCCCTGATGCCCTGGGCCACATAGTCTTCTCTGGACATCCCCACGGCGCCCTCAAATCCCTCGATATAGGAACCGTCCAACGCCTTGATATAGCTGAGACCCGAATCCAAGTTGTCCCGCTTGTCGTGGGAATTCGACTTGCGGTCGAGTAACAGGGAACGACTCTACGCGACGGCCTCCTGCTTGTCAAGGACGCCGGTCAACGCGTTGAGCAGCACCGGCAATTGACTGTACGCCCGGATGCGGCGGAAGCGTTTCTCGGCTTCCAGCAGGACGGCACCCGCCCAACGCTGGGCCATGTTCCCATCCCGCCAGGGGGAATACTGGGGACGCACCCCGTTTTCATTCTACTTAAGGGGTCGAGGGGGGGTCGAGGGGGTCTGCCCTTATTCTAAGCTTTAGCGGGTCCGCGTCATCAATCCACGCTCTCCCCGCTGGTACCCGCAAAGCGATAAACGCCTGGTTCCGGCCGAAGGCCGGGTTGAATTCCAGCCAGCCGGGGTTACTGGAGGGACAGATCCCGGTTAGGCCCGGGAGATGGGGCCACTCC
Organism: uncultured Pirellulales bacterium; assembly: GCA_964354535.1. Taxonomy (GTDB): domain Bacteria; phylum Planctomycetota; class Phycisphaerae; order Sedimentisphaerales; family Anaerobacaceae; genus PLanc-01. The sequence continues at coordinate 47,111 of CAYHAJ010000117.1, read as the reverse complement.
CAAGAGGACCAAGAGAAGAGGCGGTTCAGGGGAAGGGCGAGTCGTGCCCTTCCCTTCTCTGGGCGCGTCGGCTTCGGACCTGTCGGTTCCGTTCGAGCGCAAGATCTCAGGGAGGCCCTGCGTGGGCGGAAAATGCTGAAAGAGCCGCCCACCCGCGGAGGAAGAAGATACCGACCCAAAGAACCCCCGCCGGAGGTGGTCCGCTGGTGCCCGGTTCTTCCAGAGCCTTCCGGGCACGCAGGGCCTCCCGGAGATCTTACGTACGGCGTAAAGCGCCGGGTCCGTTCCAGAATTGACGCGGGGCGTCAGAGCGACGCTTCCCCTTCCCCCTGAACCGCCTCTTCTCTTCCTGGTTGGGAGTTCCCACCGGGATTCCCCCGAGCAGACCGTGTCTTCCCGCTTTCTTGGTTGACGCGTCCGACCGGACGAGCTACATATAGTCTCAGGCGACAGGTGGAGCAATTGCACGGAGCAGTGCAGAGAAGATACAGTGGACATCCCGCGGATATTCAACATCATTGAGAGTGCTCACCGCATCCACGACCCGATCACAGCCGAAAAGCTCGCCACTCTCGGCGCGGCGCTGCGTCTGGGGAACTTGGGTGTCACGTCTTCATCATTCACTATCCGCAGGGGGGTCGCAGGCGGGCCAAGTCCTTGGCGAGTTGGCGATCCTTTGTAGTCATGCAGTGGCCATGGATCACGACGTGACCCCGTGGCCCCACCCATCGACGGGCCGCTCGCCGGCTCAGAAAGGAATAGGGTCGTCGGGGGCTTCGTTCGCCTCGGGCGGAGCCGGTGGTGGAACCGTATTCTCCGGGTGCGAGTTCTCCCGCAACTGGCGTTTGCGTTCCTTCTGCTCGGCCCGCTTGCGGGCTTTGTCCGCCGCCATCTGCTCGAGGGAGCGGACGGTGTCTGGGCGCTCCCTTTGGAAGCGTTCGAAGTATAGCTCTTCGATGAACTGCGGCAGGGGGGCCTTCCACGGCTCCTGCTTGTGATTCGCCAGGCCTCCCAGTTTCTTGGGGTTCAGTCCGAGTTCTCGTGCCATCTGGACGTGGGCATGGGAAAGGTGGAACCGCTGACGCGCCTCGACCCAGGCTTGTGGTCCAGGAGGTAACTTCTTCTTCATAGACATCATTTCGTCGATTCTGTCTGCCGACCCGCAGGTCTGTCCCTGGGTCCGCGTCCGGCCGATCGGCCGCAATCGTCCCGACCAATTTATCGCACCACCTCCTGTCGGTCAATACGGTCGCTCGCGCCCATGCTACGAGAAACGGCACGCGCCGCCATCGCATTGCGGCCGCACCCCTCTCTCATGATTAGGGGCACCCTCCGGTGGTTGCCTCGGAGTGGGGCAGGCACGGGCGAACTGCCCCTACGGCGCCGCAACAGGAATAGACGCACTGGACGCCTTCCGGCGTGCTTTTGGCTGCCGCAGACGCACTTGCGAAAGGGTGAGCCGGGCGGTATACTGGCCAATGAGATGACGAGTCCCGGAGTGCTATCCGTGGACGGGCGGGCTATGGACGTCGGATCATGCCTGCCCCTGAGAACACGGCGGTGAGCCGGAACGTATGGAGTGCGAAACTCCGTGGCGACCTGTGAGAAAATGGATAAGGAGCGAAGATCGGCTGCGTCCCGGATCGCAGTCCGGGATGACAAGGTTGCGATGCGCGTTTGTAGTGTGCTCGTAAGAGCATATAAGATAACGCCTTACGGCGTCACTACAAACGAGACGAGTCGCGCGACCGTTCGACGATAGACGATCTGCTTCAAGAAGTAAAAAGTGAAAGGTGAGAAGTAAAAAGTAAGGAAGGAGCAGCACTTTTGCCTTTTGACTTTTTACCTTTTACCTTCTTTCAAGGAGGCCGGACTTGACGACCACCCGCACGGAAAACCCGCGATTGATCCCGCTGAAGGAGAATCTGCAGAGCGTGATCTATGGCAAGAGCGATTGCATCGACGTGATGATCGTCGCCTTGCTGGCCGGGGGGTCGGTTCTGATCGAGGACGTTCCGGGCGTGGGCAAGACCACGCTGGCCAAGGCGCTGGCCAAGAGCCTGGACGCCAAATTCCACCGGATTCAGTTCACGCCCGACCTGCTGCCGGCGGACATCCTGGGGTCTTCCATCTACAACCCCGTCAGCGGCGAGTTCCGGTTCGAAGCCGGGCCCATTTTCTGCAACATCCTGCTGGCCGACGAGATCAACCGCGCCTCGCCCCGGACCCAATCGGCCCTGCTGGAGGCGATGAATGAATGCCAGGTGACGATCGAGGGACAGCGTCGGCCCTTGTCGCAGCCCTTTCTGGTGATTGCCACGGAGAACCCGATCGAGTTCCACGGCACCTACCCGCTGCCCGAGGCGCAGTTGGACCGCTTTCTTGTTCGACTGGCCCTCGGCTACCCGGCGGCGGATGTGGAGGTCGATATTCTGAAGTCTCACGCGCGGACGCACCCGCTCGACCGGATCGGGCCGGTGCTCGACTTGGAGCACGTCCGCCAGGTTCAGGACGAAGTGACGGACGTTCACGTGGACGAGAGCATTCTCGAATACATTGTCGAGATCGTGCACGCCACGCGTCATGATAATCGTGTCCAACTGGGGATCAGCACGCGCGGCTCGCTCATGCTGTCCCGGGCGGCGCAGGCCCACGCCTATTTCGAGAGCCGTGACCATGTGATCCCCGACGATGTGCTGTGGTGTGCGCCGCACGTGTTGCCGCATCGGGTGATTCTGACCTCGAAGACCCGCTACGGCGGCGCCGGCGCCAAGCAGATCATCGCGGATATCATCGGCCGGATCAAAGTACCGGTCTAAGCCGAGGAGTTGAAGAAACGGAATGATGGAGCACAAGAAGGGAATGCGGGAATGACGGAATAAGGGAATATTGGATGGCGCGAGGATCGTTCCCCCAGGATTCCAGTGTTCCGCGATTCCATCATTCCATTTTCCTCTGAGGGCAGAGCATGGTCAGAGCCGAGGGCCACGTGTGTTTCGGATTGACCGAGGCCGGCAAGATGATCCTGCGTGGGATCCTCTTCGTGGCCTTGGCGGCTCTGCTCGTCCCGGCCTTCGACGTGTTGTCGGTCCTCGTTTCCGTGGCGTTCACGGCCCTGGTGGTGGGCTTTGTCCTGCGCCCACGGATCCTCATCACGGGCACTCTGCCCGAACGCGTCATCGCGGGCCAGACGGCACACTTGACCTATACGATCCAGAACGTGGGGCGGCTGCCCGCCTACGACCTGCGCGTGCGTTTCCGTAGCCTGCCGGAAGAGATCGAGCAGACGGCGGACGCGGACGTGATCCGACGTCTGGGGCGGGGCCGGACCGCCGAAGTGGCCGTCGCCATCCGGCCGAGACGGCGCGGCTGTTACCAGATCCGGCCGCCCGTGGGCGAGTCCAGCTTTCCCTTCAACCTGTTTCATTTCGGCCGCGCGCGGGCGGGCGAGGAAAGCCTGACGGTCCTGCCGGCGTTCTCACTGTTGGATCTGTCCCTGCCGTATGTGAGCCGTCATGTGGACGCGGTCAGCCTTCGACCCGCCGGTCGCCTGGGGACGTCGCCGGAATACATCGGGAATCGGCCCTATCAGCCGGGTGACCCGCCCCGTCGGATCGATGTGCGGGCCTGGGCTCGTCTGTCGGTGCCCGCCACCAAGGAGTACGACGACGATCTGGACAACTACGCCGCGATTGTTCTGGACACGCGCCGCAGCGCGGCGCGGCAGAGCGCCCTCGCTCCGCGGCGCAAGCGGGGGTGGTCTGGGTCGGATCAGATCAAGGAGCTTGAGGCGGCCGTCAGTCTGTGTGCCTCCGTGGCCTACACCATTCACCAGCATTGCCTGATCGACCTGCTGCTGGCGGGGCCCGATCTGCACCAGTTCACCTCGTTGCCCAAGGGGATTCGGCTGGATCGAATTCAGGAGACGCTGGCGGTCGTCGAACCGTCGCGCGACTATACGGCGGACCAGATGGGTCCTCTGCTGGAAGACCGGTTGAGCGAGATCTCCGAAGTGATTTTCATCGTACTGCACTGGGACCAGCCGTACCAGCAGTTGGCGGAACTGGCCCAGCAGGCCGGATGTCACTGTACGGCCATGGTAGTGGGGGAGACGGAGCCCTCTGATTTCGGATTTCGGATTTCGGATTTCGGATTGCAAGAGGGAACCAGTGCGAATCCGCACTCCGCACTCCGCACTCCGCAATTCTCCGACCTGCGGTTCGTGTCCGCCGAGGAGATTCTGGCCGCACGGGGGGACCTCCTATGATGATTCAGCGACTCCTCGCGGTGGTCATGATCCTGGGCAGTTCGGTGCTGGTCGCCTGGGCGTCGGGGGATATTGCCTTCCCGGCGATTCTGGGGATGCTGGGCCTGTTGGGTGTGCTGCGGCGGTTCACCTGGGATATCCGCCCGGAGAGGCATTTCATCACGCCGCTCTTGTTGCTCCTGCTCGCGATCCTGTTCGCGCTGCACTGCCGCTACGCGCACGTTCGGCCGGACCAGGCCGCCGCTTTCGCCTGGCAGACCATCGCCCGCTACTTCCTGGCCTCCATGATCCTCCTTCTCTTCCTGCGCCCCCACAGGGCGCGCCATTTCGGATTTCGCCTTTCGGATTTCGGATGGAGAGGAGCCCTCGGTGCTAATCCGCCATCCGAAATCCACAATCCGCAATCTCCAGTCGGTCTGCCTCATTCTCTGGGCCTGTTTCACTTGGCCAGCGTTCTGGCGGCCGGGCAGGTTTTGCTGCTGGACGACCGGTACGTCGCGTTTCGCCTGACGGAGTTGCTGAGCGTCACCCTGGTCATCCTCTACGCCGCCCTGGATGGCTTGTTGGTAGTCGGTAGTCGGCCGTCGGTAGTCGGTACCACGCCGCCCATCAGCAACCGACTACCGACTACCGACTACCGACTACCGGTGTGCCTGGCCCTGCTCCTCCTGGTGGCCATCAATCTCGGCTGGATCGGTGGATCGATGCTGTATCGGCACATGGAGACGATCAACTTCCTGCCGACGTGGCTGTCCCGCGGGGCCGTGGCCCTGGAAACGGCAACCGCCGAGGTGCCCCACGTGGCCTTCTCCAACAGCGGCAAACTCTCCAGCGTCCTGTTGATCAAGGAAGATGCGGACTCCGCGCCGGTGCTGACCGTGATGGGCGACAGCAATCCCCTGTACCTGCGGGCGATGGCCTTCGAGACGTACAATCAATCGAGCTGGCACGACCTGTCCTACCGGGAGGCAATCGCGCCGGAGCAGAACACGCCGTTTGGCACGCTCTTAGTGGGCCGCACGAACTTCTTTCGTCTCCACGACGAGGAGGACCCTCGGGAGATCACGATCCGCCACGAATCCAATATCGCCGACGCGATGTTCACGCCGCTGGGGACGTGCGCCGTGGAGGCGCCGCTGAACCTGTTGATGCGCGACGATGACGATATCGTCAGCTTGCCCGCCGCGCGGAGCCGGCTGAGCTATCGGGTGGCCTACGGTGCGGTCAGTGACAAGGCCCCCTCGGGCGCCCAGTCACGCCGGATGCTCGCCATCCCCAGCCAACTGGATCCGAGCGTGCGGGCGCGGGCCATCCGCATCTTCCGGGGCTGCACCACGACGGCCCAGAAGATCGAGGCCGTCATCCGCGACTTCCACACGAAGTACACCTACGCCCTGGGGTTGGAAGTGCCGGCGGACCGGGACGCCCTGAACTACTTCCTGCTGGAGGCTTCCAGCGGCTATTGTGAGTACTTCGCCTCCGGGGCGGCGATCCTGCTGCGCTTCGTCGAGGTCCCGACGCGGTACGTCACCGGTTTTCTGGTCACGGAACAAGGAGACGACCGGCGCACCTGGGTCGCGCGGAACATGGACGCCCATGCCTGGGTCGAGGCGTGGGATGCCGAGCGGGGGCAATGGGTCATCGTCGAGGCCACCTCTCAGGAAGGTCTGGGCGACGCCTCCCTGGCGGACGAGCTGGCTCGCGGCGCCGGCAGCGGGCGACCCCTGCTGACTCGGCTCGCGGAAGCGCTCTATGAGTACGGCCTGTTCGGCGTGATCGGGGTGGTGTGGCGTTTTACCGGCCTGGTGCTCCTGCTGCTCACGGTGGTGATCGTAGCCAGGGTATTGCACTCCGGCCGGCGGATGCGGCGCGGGCGCTCCTGCCCGCGCACCCAAGGCCGGGATGACCTCGTCGCGCTCCACCGATTGCTGGTCGCCATGGACCGCAAGACCAAGGCTTTCGGATACCGGCGCAAGCCCGATGAGACGCTCCACGCCTTTGCCGAACGAATCCAAGGGGCGGGATCAGCGGGCGGCCCTCGGCCACCTGACCCCCGACCCCTGACCCCTGACCCCTGGATTGCTGCCTGGTACCTCCAATACGCCGGTCTGCGCTACGCCCGCGTTCTCGATCCGGCCCAAATCGAGCACTTGCAGCGGCTGGCCCAGAAGCCGCACGACTCCGTGGCATGGGCGTCCCGCCCATGAGTAGCACGGGCGTCTCGCCCGTGAATGCCTTGGGCTGCGAGTGAGAGAAACCTCACGTCCGGTAGTCAGGTCCTTCGGCTTCGCCTTGGGATGACAGAGTCGGTATCGCGCACGGGTGTTTCCGAATCCGCATCATAAGCAAGATGTCCGTGCTACGTCAGGCCGGCACGACATGCGGCTGCTTGCCGCGGGCGAGGAATTGGTGCAGGCCCTCCATGTAGAGGTAGAAGACCGGCGTGATGTAGAGGGTCAGGGTCTGGGAAAAGAGCAGGCCGCCCACGACCGCCAGGCCCAGCGGCTGACGCGATTCGGCGCCGGCGCCCAGGCCCAGGGCGATGGGGAGGCTCCCCATCAGGGCGGCCATCGTCGTCATCATGATCGGGCGAAAGCGCACGAGACTGGCTTCCAGGATGGCGTCGTGGGGACTGAGCCCACCCGATTTCGGATTTCGGATTTCGGATTTCGGATTCGCCCCGGCCGTCCCTTTCAATCCGCAATCCGCCGATCCCTGATCCCTGATCCCTGATCGCTTTTGCAGTTGCAGGGCGAAGTCCACCATCATGATGCCGTTCTTCTTGACCAGGCCGACGAGCATGATGATGCCGACAAAGGCGTAGATCGACAGCTCGATGCCGAAGATCATCAGTGTGACCAGGGCGCCGAAACCCGCGAAAGGCAGGGCCGAGAGGATCGTGATCGGGTGGATAAAACTCTCGTAGAGGATGCCCAGCACCAGGTAGATGACGAGAATGGCCAGAGCGAGGAGCCAGCCGAGACCTTTCATGGAGGACTGGAATGCTTGGGCGGTGCCTTGGTAGCTGGTCATGATGGTGGCGGGCAGGTTGTCCCGGGCCAATTGGTTGATCCCATTGACCGCCTCGCCCAGCGAGGTTCCGGGTGCGAGGTTGAAGGAAACCGTGACCGAGGGCAACTGGCCCTGGTGATTGATCGTCAGGGGGCCGACGTTGGTGGTCACGCGGGCCACGGTGTTGAGGGGGACGAGCCGGCCGTTCCTGGCCCGGACGTAAAGGAGTTCCAGGGCCGCGGGGTCCTGTTGGTACTCGTCCTGGAGCTCCAGGACGACGTAGTATTGATTGTTCGGTGTCAGCATCAGGGACACTTGCCGGGAGCCGTAGGCGTTGTACAGGGCTTCTTCGATCTGCGTGGCGGTCAGGCCGGTGGCGGAGGCCTTGTCCCGGTCGATCTCGACGTTGACCTGCGGATTCTTCATGCGCAGGTCGCTGGAGACATCCTGGAAGCCGGGCAGCTCACGGATCTTGTCTTCCATCAGGGTCGCGTATTTGTAGAGCTCCGTTGTATCGGGACTCTGCATGGTGAACTGATACAGGCTGCGGGACATGCGGCCGCCGAGCGAGATGGTGGGCGGGTTCTGGAGGAAGACCCGGATGCCCGGCGTCGAGTTCAGGCCGGGCCGCAACTTCTGCACCAGCTCATCGGCGTTGAGCTCCCGCTCCGACCGGGGCTTCAGGCGGATCATCATGAAGCCGCTGTTGCCCGTCGAGCTGCCGCGGCCGCCGGCGCTGGACATGAAGGACGCGACGTCGGGCGTCTGGCGGAGAATCGCGGCGACCGCCTGCTGGTGTGCGAACATGGACTTGTAGGAGATGCCTTCGGCGGCCTCGGTTGAGCCCATGAGTTGGGAGCGGTCCTCGCTGGGGATGAAGCCCTTGGGAATCCGCATGAACAGGAGGACGGTGGCGGCCAGGGTGGCGACCGAGAAGAGCATGGCGGCGTGCCGGTGGGCCAGGACCGCGCGCAGGGTCCGCTCATAGAACCGCAGCGTGAGTTGGAAGAGCCGCTCGGAAAAGAGATAAGCCCGACCGTGATGGATTTCGCCCGGGGGCTTCAGGAAGCGGCTGGAGAGCATGGGGGTCAGCGTCAGGGCGATGAAGCCTGAGACGAGAACCGCGGCGCCGATCGTCACGGCGAATTCCCGGAAGAGCCGGCCGACCAGGCCGCCCATGAACAGGACCGGGATGAACACCGCCGCCAGCGACAGGGTCATGCTGATGATCGTGAAGCCGACTTCCCGGGCGCCCTCCCTCGCCGCTTTCAGCGGGGGTTTGCCCATCTCCATGTGCCGCACGATGTTCTCCAGCATGACGATGGCGTCGTCCACGACGAACCCGACCGACAGCGTCAGGGCCATCAGCGAGAGATTGTCGAGGCTGAAGTTGCGCAGGTACATGACGGTGAAGGTCCCGACGATGGCCATCGGCAGGGCCAGACTCGGGATGATGGTGGCTGAGACGTTGCGGAGGAAGAGGAAGATGACCAGCACGACCAGGAACAACGTCAGTAACAGGGTCATCTCCACGTCATGGACGGAGTCCTTGATCGAGATCGAGCGGTCGATCATGACGTGCATACTGACCGAGGCCGGCAGTTGGTCGCGGAAGGTGGGCAGGAGGGCCTTGACGGCGTCCGTGACGGCGACCGTGTTGGTCCCGGGTTGCCGCTGAATCGCCAGGATGATAGAACGCGCCTGTTGGTCGCCGCTGAAGAACCAGGCGGCGGTCTTGTCGTTCTCGACGCTGTCGCTGACGTCGGCGATATCGCCGAGCCGCACGGGAGAGCCGTTGCGGTAGGCGACGATCAGCGGCCGGTAGGCCTCGGCGGTGTTGAGCTGGCCCGAGGCCAGGATGGTGAAGGCCCGGTCGGGGCCGTGCAGAATCCCGGTGGGCAGATTGACATTGCCGCTGTTGATCGCGGCCGCGACCTCGTCGATCCCGATCCCCTTGCTCGACAATGCCATGGGGTCAAGCTTGACCCGGACGGCGTACTTCTGCGAGCCGTAGACCATGACCTGTGCGACACCGCTGATCGTGGAGATCCGCTGGGCCATCAGCGTCTCGGCGTACTCATTCAGGGCGTACAGGGGCAGGGTGGGGCTGGTCATCGCCACGTACAGGACGGGCTGGTCGGCCGGGTTGACCTTGCGGTAGGTAGGGGGGCTGGGCATGTCCCGGGGCAGGTTGCGCACCGCCCGCGAGATAGCCGCCTGCACGTCCTGGGCGGCCGCGTCGATGTCGCGGTCCAGGGTGAACTGGAGGGTGATCGAGGTGGTGCCCAGGGCGCTGGAGGACAGCATCGAGTCGATGCCGGCGATGGTGGAAAACTCCCGCTCCAGGGGTGTTGCCACGGCCGCCGCCATCGTCTCGGGACTGGCTCCGGGCAAGTAGCCGTAGACCGAGATTGTGGGAAAATCCACGTTGGGCAGGTCGCTCATCGGAAGTTGGCGGAAGGCCGAGATGCCGAACAGCAAGATCGCCAGCATGACCAGCGTCGTCATGACCGGGCGGTTGATGAAAAGATCGGTAAAACCCATATCATCCTCTGAATTGCGGATTTCCGATTCGCGCCGCGTGTCTTCTTCAATCCGCAATCCGAAATCGATTCTACTTTGGAGCCCCCGCACCCGACTTGATCTGTATCCGCGCCCCGGGAATCAGGCGAAGATGTCCGTCCGTGACGACCGTTTCGCCCGGCTGGACGCCCTCGACGACCACTTCCTTCCCGACAGCCCGTTTGGCGGTGACAGTCCGCGCCTCCACCGTCTGGTCGGTTTTGACCACGTACACAAACTGGTTATCTTGGCTGGTCTGGAGGGCCTGCGACGGCACCAAAATGGAGTCCGGCTCTTGGGCAATGGTCAGGACGACTTTGACGTATTGCCCGGGCCAGAGCCGCCGGTCCGGGTTGGCGAACGTGGCCCGCAGATGGATCGTCCGGTTGTCGGGGTCCACCGTGTTGTCGAGGAAGGACAGGGTCCCGTGGACGGGTTCGCTTTCCGCGCCGGGGGCTGTCACGGCGACATCCAATGCGCCGTTCGCCATATTCTGGCGGATCGCGGGCAGGTGCTGCTCCTGGACCCAGAAGCTGACGTAGATCGGATCGACTTGGCGGATCGTGATGACGCACATGTCGTTGGCTTTGACCAGGTTGCCCTGGTGCACGAGCAGCTTGCCCGCACAGCCGTCCACGGGCGAGGCAATCGAGCAGTAATCGAGCTGCAAGGTGGCATTCTCGAGGGCCGCCTGGTCGGCGCTGACGGCCGCCCGCAGGGTCTCCACGGTGGTCTGCGCCTCGTCATAAACATCCTGGGAGGCGAACCCCTTTTGCAGCAGCTCGGTCTGCCGGGTCGCTTCCCGCTCGGCATTCTTCAACTGGGCCTGATCCTTTTCCAGGTTGGCCCGGGCCATCTTGAGTGTGGCTTGCGGCTGGCGCGGATCGATCGACAGGAGGCGGTCGCCCTTCTTTACCATGTGCCCTTCGGTGAAGTGCACCTGCATCAGGATGCCGGTCACCTGGGCCTTGATATCGACATCGGCATACGCCTCCACGGTCCCGAAACTGGGGACGGCGACAGGGGTTGTCCTCTGCACGACCGTGGCGATGGTCACGGGTACCGGGGCGCCGCCTTCGCCCCGTGGTCCCTGCTTCGCCGCCGAGCGTTTGGAGCAACCACTGAGGCAGAGCAGACCCACCGCCAAGAGGCTTGGAAGCACCAAATTCGAAATCCCAAATCCGAAACAAGCACGAAAGTTCAAAATTCCAAATTTGAAACGGGGCGTCGGATCGGCGGCAGCGTCTCGGTCATTTGGATTTTGGATTTGTTTGGGATTTGGAGCTTGAGATTTTGAATTTTGAACTCGCGAACACGGTTTCATGTCTAATCCCTATCGAGCATAGAGCGATCGATTCGCTTTAGATCAGGACTCATCAGGCAATTGTACCGGGTCTCGCCCCGGACCGGCAATCCCGCGCCGCTCCAGCAGCGAGCCCTCCAGGCGGTACAGCTCGACGATCGCCTTCAAGGAGCCCACGATGGCCTGGACCTCGTCGATCTGGCTGGACACGAGGTCCCGCTGGGCCTGCGCCACGAGTAGGGAGGTGGATTTGCCCAGCCGGAATTTCTCGGTCTCGACGCCGAGCTTCTCTTCCTGCAGTCTACGCGTCGCGGCAGTGGCGACCACCTGCTCCTGCGAGCGGGCAATCTCGAGGTACGCCGTCCGCACGTCCACCTCGATCAGTTGGGACAGGTTGCTGATGGCCTCCTTCGCCTGGTGACGCGACAGGACCGCGCGAAAGTGGCGGGACTCGGCCGCCCGGTTGCGCACCGGGAATTCGAAGGCCAGTCCGCCCAGCGCGTTGTAGCCGTGGTCATCGGCACCTGCGATCGATCCGCCGAACGACTCCGCGAACCCGGTCCGGCCGAGTGTGACGAACAGATCGAGCCGGGGCAGCAGGCCGTTGCGGGTCTTGATGATCTCCAGCTCGCCACGCCGCCACAGGAGCCGCGCCTGGTTCAAGTCGGGCCGCATCTGCATGGCCAGGGCTACGTGCGGCTCCACATCGTCGAGCGTGACGGAAGGGCTCGCAGGCAGGCTGGCCAGCACCACCTCCCGATCCCAGAGCTTCACGCCGGGCGGGTTGACCAAACGCAGCAGGGCCAGCTTCGTCTTCGCCAGGGCGCTGCGGGCGTTGATCAGGGCCTCGCGACGTAAAGCGACCTCCGCCTCGGCCGCCGATTGCTCCGTCTTTGCCAGATCACCCACCTTGATGCGTTCCCGCGTTTCTTCGAATTGTCTCTGCGCCAACGCCAAGGATTGGCTGTAGATTTCGATGCGGCGTTCGGCCAGAGCGTAGTCCCAGTACGTCTCCTCGACCTGCGCAATGAGCGCCTGTACGAAACCCCGCAACTCATACCCTGAGATCTCCACATCGATCCTCGCCTGGTTGACGGAGGCCAGGTTCACGGCGGACCCGAAGCCTCGCAGCAACGACTGGGTCGCGTTGAAGGCGAGGGTCGAGCCGAAGTCGTCCGTGCCCGCCGGCAGGCCGTTGATCGGGAGGACAGAGGCGCTCCCGGTGACGCCGAGGGAAGTGCCCGTGGGCAGGAATTCCTCGACGCCGAGGGCCGCTATGGGGCCGCTGCGATCCGCATCCAGCGGTCCTTGCGTGAGCCCGTTCCACCCATACCCCAGTTGTCCCGTCAGGATGGGATCGAAGACGGACAACTGCTCCGGCACGAAGGTGCGCGAGATTTGCGGATTGAGGCGCTCGACCACCAGCGAGCGGTTGTTCTCCAGCGCCAGCAGCACCGCCCGCTCCGTCGTCACGTGCAAAGGACCGGTGTCCAATTGCGGATTGCGGCCCCCGGTCGCAGCCGGGGGTGACATGATTGCGGATTGCGGATTCGCAACGCGGCTTGCATCTGCCGTTACCGCGTTAGGCTCTGCTGCTTGCGGGCCGAGGTAGTCCTCAGTGGTGCGCTCGTGGTAAGGGGCGCAAGAGTAGCACAGACAAGCCAGGAGCGATACAATCCAGGCGTTCTTATGGGACCCCACGGGCCCTGCGCCACATCGGGCCGCCCTGTCCGACCTCACCCGCGTGATACCCATCCAAGACCACCTCACGTTACGGACCACCAAGACCTATGATAGACGCTTCTGAAGAGAAGGAAATTGCCGCGACTGCCCCAGGTCCGCGTCCCGGCGGAGACGGGCGGCGTAAGGCGGTAAGCATAGGCAACCCGCCGCAGGATGTCCAGTGGTTCTTTGGAAAGGAGGAGTTCACGGCAGGGACACGCTGGGATTCGGAGCGAACGTGCGGTGCCATTTCTGGGACCAGAGGTCCCTCAGGGGCACGCGCTCCGCGTGGGTGTCCACGAAGCCGATGTTGATCGCCATCTTGTGGCGGTCGACGCAGAAGCGGCCCATGAAGTAGCCTTGGCCGTGCGGATAGTTGGGGTAGCCTTTCTCGCCGGTCAGATCGTCGGGGACTCGGTCGTCCGCGTAGGGCCAGGCCCCCACCCAGACGGAATCGCCCAGCACAGGCACGGAGCCGTTGGCGTCGGAGTACTTCTCGAAGAAGTTCTCCTTCTGGCCGGGTAGGTCTTTGCGGTAGATCGGGTCGCTGGGCTGGAGCCACAGGTTCAGTCCGTAGCTGCCCTCGCCGCCCAGGAATTTCCAGGTGAGCTCGGCTGTGCCGTAATAGGAATCGCCCGACCGCTGCTGGCGTTTGGTCACGGGGCAGAACGCCACTTCCATGACGCCGGTAATGTGCTCCTGGGGATTGTTCTTATAGTCCTTGGCGTTGAGGTAGGGCGCCAGTTGGTGGAACCAGTACTGACCCATCTGATGGGTGAAGGGCATGGTGCGGTCCTCGTGGTCGAGGGCATAGAGGTTCATGGCCAGGCACATCTGCCGCATATTGCTCCGGCAAGCTGCCGCCCGGGCGAGCTTGCGAGCGTAGCCGAGCGCCGGCATCAGCACGGCCATGAGGATCGCAATGATCGAAATGACCACCAGCAACTCAATCAGCGTAAACGCCCGTCGCCTGATTCTCATGCCGCACCTCCCGTCCTACGGCCCCATCGCCCACCTGATCCGATGTCGACACAGCCATTGTAGAGTCTTTCCCATATCAAGGAAAGACCCGCGCTCGAAGTAATGAGAGAAAGCGATTCTCCTTGACCGGCAGGCGGCTGATCTGCTATAAGAAAGAGACCCATGGGCGATTCGCCTTCGGTCTTCCCCTCGGCGAAATTGCCTCCGTTTCCTGGGCTACGTGAGTGAGGTGCTGATCTCTGGAGAAGAAGTTCACGTCTCGTGATCAAGACATTGTGTGTCTCGACCGACCCCATGTTAGGTATGTGAAGGAGGATTCCCATGTGCAAGAGACTGGCCCATCTGCTGTTTGTTCTGTTGGTCCTGGGTCTGGCTCCTCGTGGATGGGGTATGACGAAGATCATCATCGTCACGAACGATCCCGGCACCGAAGCGAGTTACACGCCCTTCCTGAAGAACCTTCTCGGCAATGACATCACGGTCGAGGCACTGAAGGATAAGTATATTGATCCCTTGAGCGCTGCGGCGAAGACCGATCTGAGTGCGGCGACCCTCGTGATTGTGTCCCGCAAGACGAGCAGCGGCAAATTCGTGGCGGACATCAAGTTCTGGAACGACTTGCCCGTCCCCGTCCTTCTGCACAGCTCCTTCTTGATCGGGGCCGACCGGTGGCGCTGGTTGCCGGGTAGTACGGGCAACCTGGACATTGCGAGCGTGGGCGTTGTTAATGCGAGTGACCCGGTATTTGACGGCGTGACCATCACCAACAACCAGGTGCAGATCTGTTCGACCCCGATTGCGGGGCTCGATCTTTCTGACCAGGACTCCGCCGGCAACGGCACGAAGATCGCCACCCCGGCCGGAAGCAACCGTGTCCTGATCGCCCGTTGGGCGGCCGGAACGGAGTACTACCCGGGGTCCGGGCAGGTAGCCGGCGGTTCGCGTCTGTTCCTCGGGATGCGGACCGATGAATTCATACCCGTTGTCAACGAAAGCGGAAAGAAGATGCTGGGGAACGCGATCTTGAGCCTGCTGGGACGGATTGGCCCGGCCGCTAAAGCGTCCGATCCGAAACCGGCCCATGGGCAAACGGATGTGCCGCAGGACGTTGCGCTGAGCTGGACACCGGGAATCGTTGGCGCCGCGCATGACGTGTACTTTGGCACGGTCTCCCAGGCTGTCACCGACGCCAGCCGGACCAATCCTCAGGGTGTCCTGGCCGGTCAGAATGTCAGTGGCAACGAGTATGATCCGGCCGGCTTGCTGGAATTCGGCCGGACCTACTACTGGCGAGTCGATGAGGTCAACGGGGTCAGTCTTAAGATCTCCAAGGGCGACGCATGGTCTTTCACCATGGAGCCCTACACGTACCCGATCAAGGATGTCACAGCCACCGCCTCCGGGTCGCAGCCCGGCATGGGGCCCGAGAAGACCATCGATGGCTCTGGACTCAATGCAAGCGACCAGCACTCGATCGATTCGCTCAGTATGTGGCTGAGTGCCGGCGTACAGCCGAGTTGGATCCAGTATCAGTTCGACAAAGCCTACAAGCTGAGCGAGCTGTGGGTGTGGAACTCCAATCAAGCGATCGAGAACCTCACCGGTTTTGGCGCTCGCAGCGTCACGGTGGAGTACTCCACGAATGGGATTGCTTGGACGGTCTTGGCCGGCGCGCCGGAGTTTGCCAAGGCACCAGGTGTGGCCACTTACACGCACGGCACCGTTGTCCGCTTTGGCGGCGTGCTCGCCCAGTATGTCCGGCTGACCATCAACAGCAGTTGGAGCGGGGGACCTCAGGCCGGTTTGTCCGAGGTTCGGTTTTTCTACCTCCCGGTCCGGGCCAGACAGCCTGAGCCTGTGACGGGCGCCGCGGGCGTGGACCTCAACGGCGCCTTGAGTTGGCGGCCGGGACGCGAAGCGGTGTCGCATCAGGTGTACCTGAGCAGCAACAAGGACGCCGTCGTCAACGGCACGGCCCCGGCCGTGACCCTCACGAATCACAGCTACCGTCCCGCGTCTCTCGTGTTCGGGACAACCTACTATTGGAAGGTAAACGAAGTCAACGAGGGGGCCAATCCCAAGTCGTGGGAAGGAGACATCTGGAGCTTCACCACGACAGAGTACGCGGTCGTGGATGACTTTGAGAGCTACAAAGACAAGGAGGGCAGCCTGCTCTACGAGACCTGGATCGACGGCTTGACCAACGGGACCGGAGCCGTCGTTGGCTACATGACGGCGGCCAACGGGACCTTCGGGGAGACGGTGATCGTCCACGGTGGCAAGCAGTCGATGCCGGTGGAGTACAACAACGTGAAGACCCCGTACTACAGTGAGACCGAGCGGACCTTCTCACCCGCGCAGAATTGGACCATCAACGGGGCCGACACGCTGACTCTGTACTTCCGAGGCAATCCGGTTCGCTTTGCCCAGACCGCACCGGACGCGATTACTCTGAGTGCCGCGGGCACGGACATCTGGAATACGGCCGATGAGTTCCGGTTTGCGTCCCAGCGTCTCAGCGGCAACGGAACGATCCTCGTGAAAGTCAACCGCGTCGAGAACACGAATGCCTGGGTCAAGGCCGGAGTGATGATTCGCGAGAGCCTCGACGCTGGTTCGCGCTTCGCGGCCGTCTATGCGACGCCGGGCAATGGTGTTCACTTCCAGGCCCGGGCGATGACCGCCGGCGCTGCGATCAGCGACTCCGCCATCTCGACCACCGAGCAGACGTCGTTGAAGGCCCCGGTCTGGATCAAGCTGGAACGATCGGGCAACAGCTTCCACGGTTTCTACTCCACCGACGGCGCGAAGTGGACCGCGATGTCCTGGAACCCGCAAACGGTGAATATGACCGGCACTGTCTACGTCGGCCTGGCCTTGAGCAGCCATGTGGTGGGAGTCCCGGCGACGGCTGAATTCGCCGCCATTGCGACGACCGGTGGTGTCACGGGCATGTGGCAACTGGCCGATATCGGGGTGGCGCACCCCGGCAATGACCCCAGCCCCTTGTATGTGGCGGTCCAGGACAGCGCCGGCAAGGTCAAGGTGGTGAGCTATGCTGACTCTGCGGCGACGGCCATCGCAAGCTGGCGCCAGTGGCGTATCGCACTGAGCGACTTCAGCGGCGTCAACCTGACCGCCGTCAAGAAGCTGTCAATCGGCGTCGGCGACCGGGCCAGCCCGAAGGCGGGCGGCACGGGCATGCTCTACATCGATGATGTCCTGGTCGGTCATCCCGCTTCTGCGGAGCAACCCCGGTAGATTGCCGCGTAGCAAGCATTCGGTCGATAGGAGAGCTGCCGTGAGAAAGAAGGGATTCACGCTGATCGAGTTGCTGGTGGTGATCTCGATCATCGCTCTGCTGATGGCGATTCTGACGCCGACCCTGCAGAAGGTGCGGAAGCAGGCGCGACACGTCATGTGCCGGTCGAACCTGAAACAGTGGGGTCTCGTCTGGACGATGTACCTGCAAGACAACAACGGCAAGTTCCCGGACTACCTCGCCGACACCTGGATGCGCCGGCTTGTGGAGTACTCCTCCAACTCGGAGGGGTTGCTCTACTGTGCCATGACGACCAAAACGCTGGAAGAGGGGGCCCCTGTCCGATACGCGGTCATCGGCACCGCCGCCGATCCCAAGGGCAGTTACGCGATCAATGAATGGGTCTACGATAGCGACGATACCGGCGGCGGACGAAGACTGGAGGATTACTGGAGGAGCACGGCCCACAAGGGCCTGAGCAATGTGCCCGTCATGGGCGACGCCGCCACGCGTTCGGACGGGCAGCCGTTCCCCATCGACAGCCCGCCGGCCTTCGAGGGCGAGCCCCGCGCCGGGGTTGGCACTACCGGCAACGAGATGCGGGTCTTCTGCATTGATCGCCACGACGGCGCGATCAACCTCCTGTTCATGGACTGGAGCGTCCGGCCTGTCGGCCTCAAGGAGCTCTGGACGCTCAAATGGCATCGCAGCTTCAATGTCAGCGGTCCCTGGACGAGAGCCGGCGGTGCCCTGCCCGATGACTGGCCGCAGTGGATGCGACTTTTCCGAGACTACTGACTGGACTTCTGCACGTTCAACGCGGGCTCTGAGGCGCTGTGCGAAACCGCCCCAGCAGCCATCGTGTCCTCGTATTTGCGTCCGGTGACCGCCTCAAACGATTTGATCATCTCGTTCCGCTGTTTCTGTGCGGTCTTGATGAACCGAGTGAGGCTGTCCAACGTGTATTGGAACCGGCAGTCATCGACTTTGCCCTTAAGCCTGCTCCAGAGTTCCGGCATCTGTCCGGCCATGCGCAGGGCCTCGTCCAAGTTCGCGTAGAAGTCCTGGCACACGGTCCGGCCGCAGGAAAGCCTGTAATCCAGGCTGACGAAGTTGAAGGAGGGGAGGAATTCCTCGCCACGGACGGGATCGCCATAGATTTCGCGCAGTCCCGGCGCGTACTGGTCCAATATCCGCTGGCGCAGTTCGGGACTCGCGACGCCGAGGCCCTTCGAGGTGATCGTGTGAGGACTCTTGTTCGCAACCATGTCCTCCTCATCTTTCGAGCTGATCCAAATACCGCGGTACCCACGGTACAAGTAGAGCTTGCGGGTCACGTCGTCCGACAGGAGCAGAATCGTCCTGATCGTGTCGATCGCCTCCGGATCGTCCCCAAAAGTCTGGCGAATCCATTCCGTGTAGATCTCGTCCACCGATAAGTCGGGATTCCATGCGAGGCGACCCAGTCCGTAGTAGTTCACCATGTTCAACGGGCACTCCGTCCACGCGGGCGAGGGACTGATCATCGAGACCCCCAGGACGCAATCCACGTCGAGCTTGTTCAGACTGCCCGGCCCTTTTCGGTAGTTGTCCTGTTCCAGCCACCACTTCCACTTCTCGACCCAGGAAACCGGCCAGTCTTTGTCTATGACCAACTCGCTCCCGGAGAGGTTCTTCTGGATCGCGCCGTCCAGCGCCGGGATCGGTGCGGAAAAATCCCAGTCCAGCGGACTTCCCTTGGGTACGATGACCACATTGTCACGGAACTTGCCGTCCTCGGAGGCGAAGATGTCATAAGGGATGAGATTGCGGTACTCCTGGGCGGCATATCGGCTGTTGCCATAGACGAATCCCCGCACCAGAGCATAGCCGCCGTGGGGCTTGAGGTTGTCGGCGATCCGATTCGCCATCGGCGGGCGGGGATCGCCATTTTGTTTTTCCGACCCCAGTTTCAGCAGGTATCCCCCAAAGTCGGGAACTCTGGCATAGATCCGGTCGGCCGTCTCTTTCTCCAAGGCGAGCAGGTAACTCGGGCTCCAGTAGAGTTTGATGCCATAGTTCCGCAGAAGATCGGCCAGGGTCTTCACCTCATCCAAGTGCTCCAGGAAATTGTCGCGGTAGTCCCAATTAACCTCGCTGGGGCAGAGGGCGTTCCAGCCGGCCGATGATATCAGGCGGGCCCAGTCCCGGATCAGTTTCGTATCGCCCGTGCGCAAGTCTTCCCAACTGAAGATCGAGTTGTCTCTGCTCCCCTTGCGCCAACTGTCGTACTTGAAACCGCGAAAGAAGGACCAGTGATTGACCATGCGGATCGGAATCTTCGGATTCCCCAGCACATCGAGTTTGCGCGGATCCTGCCCCAACTGTATGCGGCGGATCAGGTCGAACGTGCCAAAAACGACGCCGGCCGGAACCTTGCCGGCAACGACCAGGGCCGTGTCAGCACCATCTCTCAGCGCTTTGATGAGGAATCCGTCGTTCTGGACGCGACGGAGTTCCAGCTTCTCGGCTCTGTCGCGAATCCAACTCGAAGTCTGGGCCGTTCCCAGAACAACCTTCGATCCAGAAATGGGCATCGCTTCAACGGCGGATTTCAAATGGAACATGGATTTGGCGGCTTCGGCCAGCTCTGCCGCGGCCGTCTGCACGGTCGAATTCGAACCCTCCACAAGGATGCGATTCAGCAAATCCACTCCCAATCGCTTCGAGGGCGGATGATATTGCAGCCATGCCCGATAGAGAGATTGGTCCTCTTTCCGGTATTTGTACACCACGGTCTTCTCTCTGTCCGTGGGAATCGGAATCGTATCGGAGCGGCCCTCATAGACCGACTTGGTGGCGTTGAACATCCCGCGCATGTCGGCATCGGTGAGAACCCGGTTGTAGATGCGAATGTCATCGATGAACCCGGCAAAACCGTCTCCCGCGACGATCTCCTTCAAGCCCTCGCGCACCAGCGGCTTCATCGCGACGGTGGACAGATCGACGGTAGAGATCAACTCGCCGTCACGCCAGCCGCTGATCCTTTTGGCCCGATCGTCGTAGGCCACGGCGAAATGATGCCATTGGGAATCGCCGACGGCGGCCCGCACGTGCGGATAGAAAGCCCATTCCCGCATGTCATATTTGGGCCAGTCATAATCCAGGATGCCGCTGGAATACTCAAAACCACTCTCACCCTTGAAGCGGGGCTGGAAATGGCGGCGATAGATGCGAAACTCGACCGCGCCATTGCTGTACTCCAGAACGTTAGGGCTATCCAGCCAGGCCATGTTGAGCCAAAGGCATACTGTGCCGCGCGAAATGGCCAGGGGAGAGTCGGGCGATGCGGGAATCCGCAGCGGTTCGTCGCCGGGCAGGATTCTGATGCAGGCGTGGCTCTGGCCCAGGGGATGAATGTGCGTCCCTCCCAGAATCGCGTCGGCAACGTGGCCGGCGAGGTCTTTAGCGGTGCCGTCGTCAAAGTCCCATCGACCGACCAGGCCCGAGGACTCCCCCACCGAGACGGAGGCCGCGGGGACCGCCGCGACCGAACCGCCCGCCGTCCAGGCGACCGCTGTGAGCAAGGAAAGAACGGCTATTGGTTTCGACATACTTCGGGGTCCTTTCAACGCCGGTCGAGGGCATCGTACTCCATTCTTGGCCTGAGTTCCACAGAAGTCACGCCGGTTGTCACTGGGGTTCACGTGTAGAGCAGAAACTCATCCGGGCGTGACGCAGCCGCTTTCAGGGAGTGGACGTCGAACTCGGTGTTGGCGATGAGACGATGGGGGAGATCGCGCGGGTCATCGCGGTTCCGCCAGCCGGAGATTCGGCTTCGGCGGTGCTTTCATGCCTTCGCCGAGGTAGAAGCTGGGATGGGGCGGCTGGTTGTACGTCACGTTCTGCGCCGCGACCTGCACGCGATACTGCGGGTCGTGCATCAGCGTGGAGAGGCGGTGCTCGGTGGGAATTGTCGTGGTGTATACGCGCAGGGCCTGGTTGCCGGCACGGAGGACGACTTCCTCGCGCCAGTCGCCCAGGATATCGGCGCTGACGACCGGCGACTGCTTGGTGCCTGCCGCGGCCTGGGCGCCCTCAGCGATCAGCAGGTCGTTCATCGCGCCCTTTTGCCAATCCCACTTGGCGATGCGGTTGCCATTGACCATCTCGCGAAGCAGATCGCCATCCCACCACAGGACGAAGTTGTTCATGCTCGGGCCCTGGGGTGCGATGGGCTCCCCCTTGCAGGTGCGCACGCCGCTGAGAGAGCCCCACAGCTCCTCGCCGGGGTAGCGGGGGTCGATGTCGCCCGTGATGCCCCGTTCGGCATCGCCGGTGTCGCCCATGCTCCAGATGATCTTGCCGCTCCTGGCATCGTACAGCGCCACGCCCGGCGTCCACTGATCCCAGACACTGCCTTCATTCTCGTGCGGGCCGTAGACCTGAAGCCCAGGCCGATCCGGGTCCATCTTGGCCACGTGCATGGCATCCCCGTGGCGCAGACCCGTGGTGAACAGTCCTTGGCCGTTATCGTCCACGACCATCGCGCCGTAGACGATCTCATCTTTACCATCCTCATCGACATCGGCGACCATGACCGAGTGTGCGCCCATGCCGGAATAGCCATAGACATGAGCGCCTTTGTTCGCTCCCGGTGTCACGTTTTCATCGACGGTGAGGACTTTGCCCTGGACGGAGACGACCTGTCGCCGCTCCTTCACCCCGGCGCGGTCCCAGATCATCCATTCTCCCGGCTGGGCTCCCTGCCAGGAGCCTTCATTATCCGTGATCTTGTTCAGACCGGCGGCCGGATCGACGGTGGCGCTCTCCGTGACGTAGGGCTGGCCTTCGTTCGGGTGGGTCAGGCTGTCGAAGACCCACCGCGAAGTGAGTTTCCCCTCGCGCCAGTCCCAGGCCGCCAGGACTGACCGGCCGTAGTACCCGCGACACATGATGACGCTGGGTCGGACTCCGTCCAAGTAGGCTACGCACGCGAGGAACCGGTTCAGGCGGTTGCCCGTGGTCGTGGTCTCCATGCCGCCGTTGCCGCCGATGCCGCCCCAGCCGCCGAGTGGCTCCCGGCCGGGGACGTAGTTGACGCGGGCCAATTCCGCGCCGGTCCGGCCGTCAAAGATGGAGAAATACTCCGGCCCGGTCATGATCTTGCCGTAGGTGCGCGAGCTTGGGTTCCGGTCGACCCAGTCGGCGCCTGCGTCGCCGATCACTTTGCCCGTGCCGTCCACGGACCCATCGGCGGTGCGGACCGCGACTTCCGCACGACCATCGCCGTCGAGGTCGTAGACCATGAATTGGGTGTCGTGCTCACCCTCGCGGATGTTCTTGCCCATCTGGATGGTCCACAGGAGTGTGCCGTCGAACTTGTAGGCTTGCAGAACCGTGTTGCCCGTGATCCCCGCGGAGGCAGTGTCCCTGGGGCGCTGGATGCCCTTGACGACGATCTCGTATTCGCCGTCGCCGTCGAGGTCGCCGACCGAGCCGTCGCCCGCCTGCGTCTCTTCCGGCAGCTTCAGCAGAATCTCAAAATAGTCCCGCACAGGCGCGTTGGCGGCGATCTTATTCAAGAAGGGCTTGCTCATCTCGCCTTCGACCCCATTGACGACCGAGCGAACAAGGTACGCGTTGTCCTGCGTCAGATCGACGCCGCTGTCCTGGTAGCAGGTCGCGTTGACCATGGGCGTGCCGTTGAGTCTTACCGGCCGGCCGTCACCAGTGACGCGGAAAACGTTGAAGGCAAGGCCGGCAGGGTCCGTGCCCAGCAAGCGCCAGCTCACGAAGACCTTGCCCTGACCCTGATTGACGGCCACCACGCCACGGCCCAGATCTTCCATCCGCCGCCCGGGGGCCGGCCTTCCTTCCTTCATCCCCTGTGCGAAACTCGTTGAGCACAAGACCCCGAGCGCCAGCAGAGCCAGGCAGTTCACGCCACGAAGCACCTTTGCCGTTGTCCAATTCATCATTCCAGCCTCCTGAATCTTGATTTCATCTTGATGCGTGAGCCTCGATCACCCCAACTCAAGGCACCAGCTTCTCACTGTAAGTGCGGTCCAACCAGCTCTTGGGCACCGGGACCACGCAGATATCCAGCGAGCGATTGTCAGACGCCAGCATCGCGCACTGCACCTCGATCCTCGTGCTGTCCAGACTGAAAGTCGGATGAACGTGATCGCTCGCGGTCGTCTTGCGACCGAGGTCCGCCAGCAAGACCGTCTCGCCCGTACGCCGATCGATGAGCCAGAGACGATACTGGAAGTCATCGAAAGCCGCCCAGCGGCCGTCGGGCGAGCCGGCGACGTGCCAATCCGAGCGGCCCGGGTTTCCGACGGGCACCTGACCTGCCATACGCATTTCGCGGGTGCGCAGATTGACGATGCCCAGGCCGGTCGGATGCTCAGGTGTTCCTGCAGTCCCCCAACCGTCCTCGACGCCGGGCTTGCGGTGACCCACGAGGGCAATCGCCACTTCATCCCTGTTGAAAGCGGCCTCGTGGGTGACCCATTCGTAGGGCGCCTCGGGATAGAGAGGCCGCAGGCCCGTGCCGTCGGCGTTGACGAGCCACGCGCGCTGCGGTGCCTTGCCGCCGGTCTCCCAACAGAAGATGATCTCGCGAGGAGCAATTGGATTCGTCTGCACATGTCCGATCTGGAAACCAACGTTGCAGACGACCTTGACTTCGCCGGTCTTGAGGTCCATGCGGCGCAAACCACTCGGGCCCACCCCCATGTTGCGCGGGCCGTAAGTCTTTTGCAGGGTCTGGCCCTCCGATAACTGTGCCGTCTCCGGGCCGGTGACGCTGAAGTACATGACATCGTCATTGGCGTCCACGCCCATGTTTCCGCGGGCGCTGATTCCCGGCGGGACGGTGCCGCAGAGGCGTTCGTAGTTGGAGGGAGCTTTCATAGCTCCGGCTGCGCTGTCAGCAAGGAGCCTGGCTAGGTCGATCTCGACGATCTGCTGTCCACCCTTGGCAGGGCCGCGTCCTCCGCCTCGTCCGAAGCCGCCGGCCGGATCCCGCATGACGAACAGCTTCATCGACTTGTGGGCGTTGCAGAGCATGCCCACGTAGCCGTCCTCGGTGATCTGCACGATCTCGCCCGTCTCCTCGTTGACCGCGAACGCCTGCCCGCCGGTCCCGCGATTGCTGCGGAAGATCAGCCACTTGCCGTCCGCGGTCCATTGCTGGTGGGTCGGGTAGATCTTGGAGTCTCCGGCCGGATCGGTCGTTAGAAAGCTCAGTGAAATCCCGGTGACTGGGTCCGGAACCACCTTCTTCTCCGCCGGCCAACGCCGGCCCATCTGTCCCCATGCAGCGGAGGCCAGAAGCGCCGCGACGATGATTCCTACCGTGATCCTTCTGCCGTTCATGACCGCTGTTCCTTCCTTTCTGGTGTCACTGCTTCACACCGCCTCGACGAGTTTCAACCGACAAGTCTATTCCACCTCGGCAGTGATTTCCAGACCATTGCGGGTGCTGAACCCACGAAGAGTCCCGTTGGCTGCCCAGGACCTCGCTTTGGTCGGCCTACATGTTCTTTCCCCGCTATGACGATTTGAGCCGGGGCTGGAGGTCGGCGGTGTTACGCGGGCCCGACGACTGGGCGGCACTCTTTACAAGACAGGATGTGGGATTTACGATTTGTCGTCAGTTGCCGGTGACGTCGGACATTCACAAATGATAGGTCGTCAATTATCAGTCCGGAGGATCGGATCATGCGCAATAGACTCAATCGTCGTCAGTTCCTGGAGGCCGTCGGTGCTGGGACGGCGGGACTTATCGTGCCATGGGAGAGCGCAGCCCGGGCTCAAGGCAGCGTGGGAGGCCAGACGGTGCCACTGCCGGCCGAATGGCTCCGGCCGCCGAGCGAGTTTTCACAGGCGCCGTTCTGGTTTTGGAATGACGATCTGTCCGAAAACGAACTCCTGCGGCAGATGGAGGATTTCCGGGCGCACGGTGTCTACGGGTTGCTGATTCACCCGCGGGCCGGACTGCCGAAGAGCATCGGCTGGATGAGCGAACGGATGATCGGCCTGATGCGGTTCGTCATCGAGCGGGCCGCCGAGCGGGACATGTGGGTCCTCCTGTACGATGAAGGGATGTACCCAAGCGGCTCCTCCAGCGGGCAGGTGGTCGCGGAGAATCCGGCCTTTCGCACGCGCGGTTTCGTGTGCGTGGATCTCGATGAGGCCAAGCCGCAGACCGAAGTCCAAGGCGTGCGGATCGGCAGGGACGGCAAACCAGATTTGACAACGGGCCAGAACCTGGTTGCCATCGTCCGGCGGAAGACCAATGGCCATCGGATCGCCGTCGTCGACCGGGCGGCGCGCGACGGCTATAGCGTGATTCGCGGCCTGCACTTCACACAGGACGATCCGCCGCGCCGGGCGGATCATAGGGAAGTGCCGGAGAACCAGCCGCCGGGGGCCGACATTCTGAATCCGGAGGCGGTGGCGTGCTTCATTCGGCGCGTGTACCAGAGGTATTACGACGAGTTCGGGCGGCACTTCGGCAGGACCGTCAAAGCGATCTTCACCGATGAGCCGTCGCTGCTGGCCAAAAATGGTGAGCGCGGCATGATTGCCGGGACCACGGGGGTTCTGGAGCACGTCAATGCCTTCCTCGGGTACGACTTCACGGAACATCTTCCGGCCTTGTGGTACCGCGATGAACCGGAGGCCGCGCGGTATCGAGGGGACTACGACCGCGCGCTGGCCGCCCGGTTGGAACAGACGTTCTATCGGCCCATCTCCGAATGGTGCGCGGCGCATGGCATCAGCCTGACCGGCCATCCGGCGGGGGGCGACGACATCGGGCCGCTGCGTCATTTCCACATTCCGGGCCAGGACATCGTCTGGCGGTACGTCGAGCCGGACAAGCCTACCGCTCTCGAGGGCGAGCAGTCCACGCAGGCTAAGTGTGCCTCGTCGGCGATGATCCACCTGGGCCGGCGGCGGAACCTGAACGAGTTCTGCGGGGCCTTCGGTCACAATTTCACCTTCGAGGAGATGAAGTGGCTGGCGAACTGGCTGCTGGTGCGCGGGTGCAATCTGCTCGTGCCGCACGCGTTCTACTACTCGATTCGCGGCCCGCGCATTGACGAGCGTCCGCCGGACGTGGGACCCAACAACACCTGGTGGCCGCAGTACAAGCCCTTTGCCGAGGCGACCTCGCGTCTCTGCTGGCTCAACACGGATAGCACGCACATCTGCGAACTGGCCATTCTGGGTCTGAACGACTATCTGCCCTGGCGGGCCGCGAAGGTTTGCTTCCAGCAGCAGCGGGACTTCAACTATGTAGAGGCACGTCACCTCTGGGAGGATGCCAAGGTGGATCGCGACGGGATTCGCCTCGCCGGGATGCACTATCGCGCGCTGGTCCTCGAAGACGACCCGCCGCAAAAGGCCCAATCCGCGATCGACATGCTGGCCAAGGCCGGGCGGATCATCCGCTGGAACAGCACCATCGGTGATGCGGAATTCGTCAAGCAGATCGACAAGCTGGTCCCGGCGGATGTACGTGTCTCACCGGCCGCTCCGAACCTCCGGGTACGTCACGTGCGCAAGGGCGGCGCGGATTACTACTTCCTGTTCAATGAGTGTGCCACCGACCTCGAAATCCGGCTGGTCCTGTCGGTCCAGGGCCGGTGGACTCTGCTGGACCCGCTGGGCGGTGATCCGAGGCCCGTGGCCAGTGACAGTCCCATCCAACTTGCGGGACATGCAATGCAGGTGTTGGCCGTTGTGTAGGGGGCGCACCACGACCCCGTGGTATCGACGGTGGAAGGGTGCGTGATGCGCACCCTACGCGCCGAGCAAGGTCCGTGCGTTTCGTTCATTCGTGCTTTGAGTTTCGGATTTGTTTCGGATTTCGTGCTTCGGATTTCGAATTTCCCGCTTCGGCGGTGCACCGCAGCGTCTCTTCATACATCTGGTACGTCGTGGGCTTCATGCCGATCTGGCCGTAAGCCCGCTGGGCGATGTGATTGGAGCGTTCGACGTACAGGCGTAGGCCGCAGACTTCCGGATGCTGCAAGGCCTGGGCTTTGACAAAGTCGTGCAGGTGCTTGAACACGCCGTGACGGCGATAGGCTGGCTGCACATAGAGGCTCTGAATCCACCAGAAGAGGGCACTGCGCCAATCGCTCCACTCGAACGTGATGAGCAGGCACCCGACGACGTGGCCATCGCATTCCGCCACGACGTAGAACCCGCAATCGGTGTCCTCCATGACCACCCGAATGCCCCGGCGGATGGTGGCGGGTTCAAGTCGCCGTTGCTCCGTCTCCCAGGCCATGGCGATATTCAGCTCGGCGATGGTCTCGAGGTCGCGGTGTTCGGCCATTCGAACCCGCACGTCATTGGGCATTGGTCCCTCCTTGCCTGAGTCGGCGCCGCAATTGGTCCAGGATATCGGTGATCAGCCTCGACCGCGCGGCGGCATCCTGGCCTGGCACGCGGACCGAACGGCTCTCCACGCGACCGTCCGGCTGTCGGAAGGCAACCTGGACGGAAACGCCCCCATTGCCCCGCTGAGGCTCACCGACCGCGATGGCCCAGGCACTGGCGGCCTCTGCGGCGGCCGCTTGGGCGAATTGTGGTGTGGCGGATCCTGCGGCGGTCTCCTTGTCGGAGGGCGGTCCGCGGAGGCCCAACAGGTGTCGGAGTCGTTCCGGGGTCGGTGCGACGTGCGCTCCCGCGAGAACCCGCGGAGCATCCTTGGCTCCGTTGAGGGCAGCAGCCAGGGCGCCACCACTGCCAATTTCGGCCAGAGCGAGCGTTTCGCCGCGTGTCGCCAATTGTCTCACGACGGCATCCTCCAGTGAAGTCGCCTCCTCATCGGCGTAGATGTTATCGCCCAGGTACTTGAGCACTTGGGCCTTGAGCTCCTGGAGTTTGACGCGATCCTCGGGCGTGTCCTTGGGCCGGGAGAACGTGAAGTCCACCCGGTTGCCGTCGAATTGGGAGGAAGTCGTGACCTCGGGCGGCAGTGGGACGTGCTCCTTGAGCGTCTGATCAATCTGCGACTGGCCGAGGCCGACGAAGCGCAGGGTCAAGGAGGCCCCGGGCGGCCGGGTCCCGAACCGTCGGCTCAGGTAGGGGATCAGTTCGTCGCGGACCATCGGCTGCAACTCGCGCGGTGGCCCGGGGAGGGCCACAATCACGCCCGCCGGCTTCTCAAAGACCAGGCCTACGGCTGTGCCATTGGAGTTCTTCAGGTACGTTCCCTGGACCGGTACCTGGGTCTGCCGGCGCAGGTTGGCACGCAGTTCCGCGGCGGGCGTGTTGAAACGCTTGGCCATCGCGGCGAGGACATCGGGATGTTCCCGCAACGGGATGCCCGTGAAGTCGCGCAGGGCCTCGCGGGTGATGTCGTTGTCCGTGGGTCCGAGACCGCCGGTGACGAGGATGAGCGTCGCCTTGCCGGTGGCGAAACGCAGGGCTTCATTGACATCTGCCCGACTATCATCCACGAACAGGGAGCCGACACATTGCAGACCGAGTGGCCGCAGGGTCCGGGTCAGGAAGAACGTGTGCCCATCGGGATACGCGCCCGCCAGGAGTTCATCGCCGGTGATGACGATCATGTAGCGGACAGGTTCCGAGGGCGGCCGATTGGCCGAATCGCCTGCCGGGGCCGCACTGACGCGTCCGACCGACAGCAGAAGCAGAAGGAGGAAGTGTGGACGGCACACCCTGCCAGCTCGATTTGGTTTCATTACGATCACTCCATACCCACAAAACCCGAGCCTTTTCCTGGGGTACATACCTGATCCTACAGTTTCCCGCACGGTGGGCTTGTGTGCAAGCACCAGCCGCGAAAAGCCGGAAAATGCTGGTAGCGAGCGAGGGAATCTGCCACAATGAGGCCTCCGAGTGCCGCCGGTTC
This sequence comes from uncultured Pirellulales bacterium, assembly GCA_964354535.1. Classification (GTDB taxonomy): domain Bacteria; phylum Planctomycetota; class Phycisphaerae; order Sedimentisphaerales; family Anaerobacaceae; genus PLanc-01. The sequence goes on along the minus strand of CAYHAJ010000117.1, from coordinate 18,118 downwards.
ACTGGGCGGGTGAGTTGAGCAACCTACCAAAATAAGGAGTGGCGACCGTGAGTGAGCAGATGAATCGACGCGAGTTTCTGGGAGTCAGTGCAGCCGGAGCAGGGGCGGTTCTGTTGGGTTCGCAAATGGCCGCCGCCCAAAACCAGGAGGAGAACTGGCCGCCGAAGCTGCCGCCGGCGAAAATCTACAAGATCTATATCGGCCGGACGGGAGGCATCTACCTCTCCAGGCCGACGGCCGAGGTCGACAAATTCAACCGCTACCTGGCGAACCTGGAGTACAAGCTCGGTGACATCAAGTTCGTCGGTGGGGACATGGTGCCGGAGACGGACGTGGAGAAGGTGCTGCCGAAGCTGGCGGAAGCGGATGCGGTGCTGATGTTCCACCTGTGCGGCCACGGCGGCGACGCGCCCCTGCAGGCGATGACAAAGATCGTGAACAAGGGCCTGCCGACGGTCGTCTTCTCGCAGCCGTTCAGCGGTCATGGCTGGATGTACTTTCCGCCGTGGGCGAAGCAGGGCAAAAAAGTGGTGCTGCTGCCCTCCAGCGATTGGAGCGATCTGGACAAGGTGGTGGGGCTCATGCGGGTCCCGTCGCACCTGGCCAAGACGCGCATCCTCGTCATCCGGGGCCCTGTGGGGAGCGCCGCCGCGTGCTCGGCGGAGAAGGTCAAAGCCCAGCTCGGCTGCGAGATGATTCCCGTCACAGTCGACGAAACTGTCAAAGCCCATCAGGCGGTCAGTCTCAAGGACGCCGAGGCCGAGGCCCAGCAATACTGGATCACCAAGGCCAAAAAGATCGTTGAGCCGACGAAAGACGAGATCATCAGCTCGGCCCGGTACTACCTGGCGATCAAGCGGATGATGATGGAGAAGGGGGCCCAGGCCGTCACCAGCTCCAACTGCATGGGCGAGCCGGCCAAGGGGTGCTTCACCTTCAGCAAGCTGGGAGACCTGGGCCTCGTCGGCGCCTGCGAAGGTGACATGGACTCGACGCTGACCATGCTGATGTTCAACTACGCCTTCGGCGTGCCCGGCTTCATCACCGACCCGGTCTTCGATATCGCCAACAACGCCCTGATCCACTTCCACTGCACCTGTGCCACGAAAATGGCGGGGCCGAAGAGCAAGCGGCTGCCCTTCAGTATCCGGACCCAGACCGACAGCGACAAGGGTGTGGCGCTGGAAGTGGAGATGCCGCTGGACCAGGACGTTACCTGCGCCAAGTTCGTCAATCTCGATACGATGGTGATCTCGACGGGCTGCATCTTCAAAGTGACGCACGATGAGCTCGGCTGCCGCACGCAATTCTGGACGAAGGTCAAGGACGCCCGCAGCATGTTCCAGAACTGGGGCGCGGGCGTGGTCGAAGGTGGCGTCATGACGTTGCTTCATCGGGCGGTCTTCTTCGGCGACCACTTCCAGAGCATCCGGGACCTCGGCAATCTCATGGGATTCAAGGTCGTCGAGGAAGCGTAGCCCCAGAAAAGGGAGCCGAACACCAGTTTGTCATCCTGAGCCGAAGGCGAAGGATCTGGGCCGCGGATCTGGAGAGCACCTCTTCGTGGCCCGGATCCTTCATTTCGTTGCGCTCCTTTCAGGATGACAAGCGCGAGAGCCCCTTACTTGCGGTAGGTCTCTTTCATCAGGAACGTGCAGGCGAGGGCGGCGACGGAAGTGACCAGCAGGACCAGCAGGACCGCGCGATACGCTTCGAGAGGGTACTGGCCGGCGGCGCTCTTCCCATAGGCATCCAAGACCCGGCCCAGCAGCCATTGAAAGATCCCGCCGCCGAAGAAGGGGAAGAAATTCACCATGCCCACGCAGGTCCCGGCGATCTCCACGGGAAACAACTCCTTCGTGGTCGTGAAGCCCATGACCACAATGGCGGAGGAAAAGACCGAGAACAGAAAGAACCACGCCGCCAGAGCCGACCAGGACAGGCCCGTCGGAAACAGGGTCAGGGCCAGCAGCAGGATGACCAGGGCGCACATGCACAGGATGAAGGTCTTCTTGCGGCTGTGCAGGACGCGCTGGGACACCAGACCGAGGACCGGGCCCCCGAGGACCATGCCCCAGGCGATCATGCTCAGGACCCCGGCCGTCTGGACCTTGCTCATGCCGTAGGTGTGGCTCAGGTACGGCCCGCTCCAGAGATTGCCGAATCCGAAGAAGATGCCGCAATCGAAGAAGAACCAGAGCGCCACGGGCCAAAAGTACTTCTGCGCGGCCACGGTCCGAACACCTTGCCAAAGGCTGACCTTCTGCGCGCTCACTCCACCCCCATTGGCAGCGGTGGGACCTCGGATCAGATCGTCCCCCGCCGAGGGCGGCTGGTCGGGGTCCCCAACGCGGCCGGGTGGCACGGACAAACTTGCTTGTCCGTGGAGTCGTGGCGAGGGCATCTTGCCCTTGTTCCTTGTATCTCGCCCTTGCTCCTCCGCTTCGCCGAGTACCTTACCCTGAGAAGGTGAGGCCAGGATGGCCTCGCGACGCAAGGGCGGGACGCCCTCGCCACGGTTCGGCTCATCCGAAGCAACACCGACAAACGAGTTTGTCGGTGCCACCCGCGGCTGGGCGGCGATTTTCTGCTGGTCGATCTCAGTGATAGAGGGCCAACCTTTGTCGGCGGGGCGGTCCCGCACGATCCACCAGGCGGCCAGTACGAGCAAGAGCGTGCCGCCGGCAATGATGGCGAACGACGCGCGCCAGCCGGCGAGGGTCGCCAGCCAACCCAGCAGGGAGGTGGCGCCGAGGATGCCTACGCCTCCCGCCGCCTGCATCATGCCGGACATGAAGGCGAATTCACGGCTCCGGAACCATTGCGCGAGGATCTTCATCGTGGGGATGAAGACCATGGAGACGCCCAAGGCGACCATGATTCGGGCGATCATAGCCACCCGCATGCTGGGGGCCAGGGCGAACAGCACCGAGCCCACCGTTGCCAACAACAACGAGGAGGCGACGGTGCGGCGGGGACCGACCGAGTCGGACAGCAGGCCGGCCGGAATCTGCATCGCCGCATAGCAATAGAAGTAGATTGAGCCGAGCAAGCCGATCGCACTGGCCGTGGCCTGGAACTCCTGTGCCAGATCGCCCGCCACCACCGAAAGGGACATCCGATGGAAATAGACGAAGCAGTAGGCCAGCGCGAGGATCGCAAAGAGCAGCCAGCGATAGGACAGCATCTTCGCGGCGGACTTTCCAACCATAGCGGCTCCTTTCTTCGTAGGTCGTGCGTCCCGCACGACCATGTCATTGCGAGCGAAGCGCGGCAATCTCAGGCGAGCGGGACGCTCGCCCTACGAGGACACGATACCGTGGTCGCCTGGAATCGCAAGGGGCAAGCGCGGGACAAGAAGACTCTTCGCCGCCGACGGACGGAAAGGTAGAATGGTAGGGACGATTGCGGGTTGGTGTCAATGAACTGCGCGCAAAATCGAAAGGAGCCTTGTCATGGGACAAACCAAGCAGAGCCGAACCATACCTCTTCATATCCTGATGGCGCTGGTGTTCGCGTACACGGCCGTGGGGTTGTCCGCCGAGAAAGGAGCAGCGCCGGAGCAACTTTTGCTGAAAGACTTTCACCCGCAATCGGTCTATAAGATCCCGCAGACGGCGGTGCCCAAGGCCAAGTATCCCGCGATCGACATGCATGCCCACGTCTATGCGAAAACCCCCGAGCAGGTGGACAAGTGGGTCCGCATGATGGACGAGACGGGGGTCCAGAAGGCCATCGTGATGACGATGGCCACGGGCCAGGAGTTCGACCGAATCCACTCGCTCTATGCCAAGTACCCGGACCGGTTCGAGGTCTGGTGCGGGTTCGACTATACCGGATATGACAAGCCGGGTTTTGGTCCGGCGGCCGTCAAGGAATTGGAACGCTGCTACCAAGCCGGTGCCCGCGGCGTGGGCGAGCTGGGCGACAAGGGCAAGGGACTGTTCTACTGCAAGCCTCCGGCCTGGGGCATGCACTTAGACGACCCGCGCATGGACCCGTTGCTGCAGAAATGCGCGGAGCTGAAGATGCCGGTGAATATCCACGTGGGCGACCCCTATTGGATGTACCTGCCGATGGACGCCAAGAACGACGGCCTGATGAACGCCTACACGTGGCGGCTCGACAACCAGCCCGGCATCATCAATCTGGAGGGCATGGTCAATATCCTGGAGCGAGCCGTGGCTCGGCATCCGAAGACGACTTTCGTCGCCTGCCATTTCGCCAACTGCTGCTACAACCTGGATCGGCTGGGCCAGTTGTTCGACAAGTACCCCAATCTCTACGCGGACATCTCGGCCCGCTACGCCGAGACGAGCGCCATTCCCCGCTTCGTCGGGCGGTTCTACGAGAAGTACCAGGACCGGCTTGTCTACGGCACGGACATGGGGGCCGGCGTGGACACCTACCGCTTCACCTTCCGCGTCCTCGAATCGGCCGACGAGCACTTCTACGCTTGGAATTTCTCCACCTATCACTGGCCGCTCTACGGCTTGGCCCTGAGCGACCCGGTCCTGGAGAAGGTCTATAACGCCAATGCGTTGAAGATCTTACAGAAACGGTGATCCCGCCTCGCTCTTTGTGTGGACTAATCTTCGTGGGCCACCGACTCGCCTTTGTCATGCTGAGCGGAGCGAAGCATCTGGCCCACGAAGGGAACGAGCGTCGGTCCTCGGGCGCGGCCCAGATCCTTCGCTGTCGCTCAGGATGACAATACAAGGACCGAACTGGCCTCACAAAACGTAGCCGCAGACGACTCGCAATTGCGGGAATTTTGTTCTTGACACGCGACAATCCCGAGAGGTATATAAGGATTGCCTCATCGGAGGGGCAGTCACATCGCGACGCCCACGAATTGGCGCCACGAGGCGATTTACACTCTGTCCGCAGAGACTGTGCATCACGGGAATCCGCGGGAGGAGAGCAGGTGTGAGAAGCATCAGGCTACAGGTGGAATCACTGCTGCCACGTGCGCGGTGGTCTGTGCGACCAGCGGGCCAGGGAAGATGCGCCACGGGGGGGAGGGGGGCTGCCGGCATCTTGATCGGGACGGCCCAGCGCGCCGGGCGCGCCAAAACACGATCTTGTGGAACCAGTTTAGCCACAACAGTACAGGCTGCCGTGGCCCTCCGCGTTCCGGACGGTTCGTTCAGGCCGATACGGTAGGCGTGTGCGCGTAGCATCCGTGACGTAGGGCATCGAAGAGGAGCGAACACAGCTTCAACCGCACGACCTCGTAAGAAGACGGGCGTGTGCCAGTACGGCTTTCTTCGGGCGCACCCAACCACGCCTGAACAACTATAGTCGATTTGAATGGAGGAGGAACATGAGAAAGAATATCGTATTGTGCTGTTGTGTCATACTTGGGCTGTTCTGCATGCCTGGCATCACGATAGCTGTGCCGTACAGCACAGACTTCTCGACCGACCCCGGCTGGACCACGGATCAGCCCGCCAACTACTACTGGGATGCTATGAACCAGTGGTACCATGCGAGCGTGTCGAACAACGCACCAGCCTACCAGCCGAACCGGTTCTTCGGCAAGCTGCTGCCCCCCATAGCACCTGGGTTCATACTCGCGTGGGATGTCCAGATACCCAGGGACGACTGGTCGGCGTCCGTGGACTTTGGGATCTTTGACAGCCAGTTGAAATCGGGCGCGGGGAGTCCTGGTCAGGCCGTTTTCGCGTCTTTCGGTAGGGGTGACCAAGGTCGTGCGGTGGGCCTTTTTGCCGACGGGGTCGGCGGTAGGGCACTGACTTGGGGTCCCTACAACATCTGGCAAGAGGGGCAGTGGTACGCCTGTACGTTGGGTTATGATCCTGCGACGGACATCGCGACTCTGGGGCTCCGAGATCGTGCAACCGGAACGCCGATCTGGCAGACGGGTCTGCTTGTCCCAGGAGGCGGTTTCTCCAACGATCTCGTCTTCCTCGGGGGCTCTCGTTACGGGATGGGAGACGATGGCAACTACTCAGGGGTGAACCAGTGGGCTGTGGCACAAGCCAACATTGACAATGTGTACATGGCCCCCATTCCGGCCCCTGGCGCCTTTGTTCTTGTCGGCATCGGCGCAGGTGTCGTCAGTTGGCTACGCCGGCGCGCAGCGATTTGATCCATGTACGTCGGCTTGCTCTCTCTGGGGCTGCGGCTGGGGTGCGCAGCCCCTTTCCACATTGGGTGCGGGCTTGGTGCACGTGGCCATCCCGCCTGATGCGGAAGAAACATGCTTGCGCAAGCACGAGCATGGCGCGCGGCTTGTTCGTAGTGACGCCGTAGCGGCAACCTCCTGTGGTTGCCCTCTGGGATGGGCCGGCACGGGAGCCTGCCCCTACGGGCACACTACAAACCAAGGCGCCCGGCGTTTGGGTCATTGGAGTTTTGAGTAACAGAGGTAACCCCCCGGCTCTGCCGGGGGACTCCCAGAGTTTGACAGATACAGGAGTCGTCTTTGAACCTGCCGAATTGGGAACCGGGTGAAGGCTCGCGTGATTCGGCGCGCGTACTTGCTGGCTCATGTACGAGGGTACATCACAGGGAGGGTGCGCGGATGGCGGGAAGGGCGAACAGTCCCAGGAGAGTGCCTCTGGATCTGTGGGTGCTTCGTGGCGCCAGGGGTGTGCCGCGAGATGGCGGCCGAGAAAGCAATCAAGCGGAAGCAAGAGGAAGGATTGCTGGCTGGACCCGGGGCGGGGACTGACCGACCGCCGCCACAGGCGGCTCACAACAATCCGCTTTGAGCGGTTCACATTTCAAGCCTCCACCTCTGGTGGAGGTATTGACTTTTGAATTTGTTTCGGATTTCGGATTTCGAGCTTCCGGTCGCCGCCGGTCATGGCGTCCGCTTACGCGTGATGGGCGGGACGGGGAACTGGGTGAGGATGAAGCCCCGGCGGCTGCGGACGAACTGCTTGATGGCGTCACGCCGACCATCACCCTGGCCCTCGGCGATCAGCACCGCGGCGCCCTCATCAAGGAAGCGGTCGAAGGGCGTCGGCGGGTCGTTCGTGCCGAAGGAGGTCTTCCAGGGACCATCGATGAGTTCCCGGAACGCGTCATAGTACATCTGCTTGTACTTGGTATAGTTCAGGAAGGCCGTGACTTCCGGGAACTGGCCGCCCACCTCGGACAGGTTTCCCGTGGCGCCGCGGCCGGAGCCGAGCGTGAAGTCGATGTCCCACGGGAGCAGGTACCATTTGCCTTCCGGCAGGGCGTAGTAGAAGCCGTTGTTCTTGCCACGCGTGTAGCCGTAGCTGTCCCAGTCGCCCACGGCGTGGCGAAGGGCCAGGACCTTGGCGAAATGGCGCGGATCGAGCTTGGCTTCGAGGGCCTGCTCGTAGTACGAGCCGCTGCTGGCCGGCGTGTTCAGCGCGACGGCGAAGTCGAACAGGTACTGCCAGTTGTCGTTCTCCTGGTGCGAGCGTTTCTCGAAATGCCAGCGGTAGGTTTCGGGGAGGGATGGATGGCGGGCGTCGGCCCGCAGCCCTTCATCGAGGTTCGTGTGAGCGGTGCCGGCGGCATCGTATTCGAAATAGTCGTCGATCTTGTAGAGGTAGCCGTCGGTGTTCTCCGGGAACCAGGCGTCGATGTAGTCGCCGTCGATTTTGAGGACGTCCTCGTAGCCGCCGTGGCTCTGGCCGTTGAGAATCAGGCGGACCCATTCCTGCGACGAGTACTGCAGGCCCATCTGGGCATAGAACCAGTAAGAGGCGCGTTCCTGGAGCGGGCCGCGGCTGCTGCCTTCGGTGTTGTCGAGATTGACCTCGGTGCGGCCGCGGAACGCCTGGTCCGGATTGAAGTCAAGGCGGTAGGCGTACCGGCTACGAGGGTCGCGCCCCGAGCCGCTGCGGAGCCAGGGGCTGCCACGGAAGCGGAGGCCGCAGTTGTAGAAGACATCCGTGTCGTTGTACACGAACGTGCAGTCCATCAGCTCGTTGGAGAGGTTCGAGCGGGCGCGAAAGGCGTTGACCACGCCATCCGACATCCAGACGCGATACGTGGCGACCCGGCTGCTCGCGGCGGCGTCGCCGACCCGGATCAGGCAGGTTCGCTCCGGTACGTCGGCCGAGGGCTCCAGCAACGTCGGGAACCGCGTCGAGGTCGAGCCGTCGGAGGCGGTGATAAAGAAGGCCCGCATCTGGCCCGCGGCGGAGCCGCGGATCGCGGCCGTATAGAGGCCGTCCCCGGCGACCTTATCGTCGCCGACCCCATCGTCCGTCATCGGCGTGCTGGTGAAGGTGCCGCCTTCGTACCGGTAGTTCAGCATGATGGACTTCACGCCGTCGTTGTCGACCACGCGCGCGGTCACGAAGATGGGCTGTCCGCCGGCGGGTACGGCTGGCGCATGGCGGACGTCGAGAATATCCGGGCCGCGATTGGCCCCATAGGCGGTGTTCCGTCGGCCGGGTGTGCCGAGATCGAGCGGCGTCTCCATTTCGAAGGCGTAGGCAGGACGCGGGGGCATGACGGGCGACCTCTCCCGCGTCGTTCGCAGGAGCAGGTACCGGCTGCCCCGCAGCCAGCGGGTCCAGCCCCGGAAGGTCACCGTGTCGGCGTTGCCGCTGGTGATCGACTGATTGATGCGATTGGCGCCGGGATCGCCGTGGCCGGTGGCGATCAGGTGCAGCGCTCTCGATCCGGAATGATGGTCCTCGGTGGTTACGAAAGACCGCGTGTGATTACCCAGAAGGCGCCAGGATGACTCGCCGCCCTCGAAGCCGCTGTTGGTTAAGAGATTCCTGGCGCCGATGGCCAGTTCCAGGTCGTCAATGAGCACCTCGCCGGCATTGAGGAGCATGAAGTCGAAAACCGTGACGCTGTCGTGGGTGTACCGGGTGTCGGTGGCATCGATGGTGAAGGAGAACGGCTGCCACTGGGTCTTGCCGCTCTCGTCGCTGTCGGCCCAGGCGCCGGGCGCGTCGTTGTCGCTGCGCGGATCGCGGAGTTCCAGGCTGCTGCCCATGCCGTCGGCCCACTGGGGCCACTGGCCGCCGTCGTAGTAGGTGACCTCGTCCGCCGTAATCATGTTGGTTTCGAGCTTCCCGGTCTTGGGGTTGGTCTGCTTGAGCGGGTAGGACAGGCGGAGGCGGTCGCTGTGATTATTCAGGGCTCCCTGGTACGGGCCCACCAGATTAACTCCCATCGTCAGGTGGTTGTAGATCGCCGCGAGGAAGTCCGAGTCTTTGGCTACGACGAGATACGAGCCCGGCGCCATCGTGACGTCCGGGCCGAACAGATAGTCGATGCCATCCGTGAACTTCCAACCGGCCAGCGAGACCGTGGCGCCGCCCCGATTGTACAGTTCGATGTACTCATAGCGGTCATCCCGCGTCGCGTGCTGGTACATGATCTCGTTGATGACGATATCGCGGGAGAGCTTCTGGTCGTTTGGCTGGGCGAACGTCGCCGAGGCCAGAAAGTCGAGGGATGTGGAGCCGTTAGGGCACCGGCCGAACGCCAGACCGGGGGCCAGACTGTCACAATGAACAGCGTCCAGGACCCGAACCGGTGCGGGTTTCGCAGCATTGCTGGCTGCCGTGGCATAGACCGACTCGCCGGAGAAGCCCAGGGCGAAAGGCAATCCATCGGGCGGCGTACCCTGACGCACAGCCCAGAACCCGCCGGGCGATAGCATCGTCCCATCGGGGATCTTGTACGCCAGCAGGTTGAATCGGTCGTGGCTCAGGTACACGCGGCTCAGATCGACGGGCGTGGGGCCCGCGTTGAACAGCTCGATCCAGCTCGTCCCACTGCCGGCCATCAGCTCGTTGATGCGAATCTGTGCCGTCAGGTTACTGCCGCCGGTGGCTGCCGGGAGGGTCGCGCGCAATATCACTCCGAGGAAACAATCGGTGCTGCTGGTGGGGTTGGAATTGTGAATCTGGTAGCTCAACACATTGACGCCCGCCAGCAGGAGGTTCTTCTGGCTGGTCAGGTCCACGGTCATGCTGGCCGGCTCGGTCACCGCGGCGGTGGCCAGGGTGTTGTACGCGGGGGGAGTGCCGGGGAGATTCGTGCCGGCCACGCGCACGCCGTTGAGGTAAAGGACGAAGCCGTCATCGTAGTGAATCTCGGCCTGCAATTGTGTGAACGACGCGATCTGCTCGACGGTCAGCGTGAACCGCAGCCGCGCATAGATCGAGTAATACCTGCTTTTCATATCGTTCAAGTGCGTCCCGATCCAGAGCAACTCGTCGGCCGCATCACTGTAGCCGTAGCCGCTGCGACCGTCGAGCCAGGAAGTCGTCGCGGGGTTGTCATCGAAGCCGATCTGGGTCCAGGCGGTGGTGGCCTTGCGGGCGGCGTCGGGTGCGGGTTCCTTGGTGCCCTTGAAGTACCGCCCGAGAGAACCGATATCCACGAGTACCGACATGGTGGGATCGGCCGGTCCGGCGGTGGCTTGGATCGGGTCGGGGCCGCCGGGACTGCCGCCCATCAGGGCACTGGCCGACCAGGAGGTTGCCTCCTCAGGATCGCCGCCCAGTCGGGCGAGGACCAGGGAGTGTCCAGCGCCATCCGGCGCAACCGGCCACGGGTGGGTGTTGCTGTATTTGAACGAGATCACGATCCCGCCATTGGCGTTGGACAGCTCGACCCGCTCGCCGCCGTTGTTGAGTCGCCCGAGATAGGGACCGACCACGTTCTTGATGCCATAGGCGGCCTTGAGGGCGTTCGGGTCGTAGGCGACGACCAGATACTGCTTTGGTCCGAGGACGGTGTTCGGCTCGAAGACGTAGTCGATGCCGTTGGTGAAGGCCCATTTGCTGAGGTCTTCCGAGACGGCCCGGTTGTTGTACAATTCGATGAATTCGAGGGTCTCATCCTCATTCGCGGCCGACTGGCCGAGAGGATGGTACATCACCTCCGTGACCATGATCGCCAGCCCCGGCCGCGTCAGGCACAGGACGACCACCCAAGCGGCTATAGACCAACCGTGCCCGCCGCGGCACCATCTTCCCATCGACATGTCTTAACCCTTTCTCCGAAGAACCATCCAAACCCCATTTTACTATATTCCCGCCGCCTCTCAGTGGAAATTCGGGCTGGGCGATCCCCTGAGGTGTGCTCGGCATGCGGTAGTGGAAGCCGGGTCCATCGGATCTCCCTGACGGGCGGAAATTGGCTTTGTTTTGCCACGGTCCTGCCCTCCGGCACCTGTAGGGGGTGCCGGGGAATTGGCTTTGTTTCGCACGATAGGCCGGGGGCAAGCCGCAGGCCCCAGGAGCGAGGGCGGAACAGCTCCACGCCTCGCGTCCCGCAGGTCACACCCCGGCAAATTGGCTTTGTTTTGCCGGGACCCCGTGCCCGTCCTGCTGATCCTAATCCCTTTTCCATAAAGCACTTGCCCTTGTCTGGCCGCTGCCCGAATTGGCTTTTTTTTCGCATGCTCGGTCCACTGCCGCCTCCTACTTCTTCCTTCCTTCCCTCTCGATGGGAGACCATTTACATACGTCCCCCTGTATTACCTGCGCTGTTGCACGAATGGGATGAAGCATTCCGTTTTTTTCGCCAACACCTGGACCCTGGTAGGCGTTATTATTGTGAACGCGCGGAAATGAACGGGAGCTCATGTGTACGGTACAAGGCCGCAACCGAGATGTCGTGGGAGATGCCCAGCCGATGGATGAGCAGGCAGGGGAGTCGCCGCTCCTGACGGTGTTTCTGCGCGAGCGGGAGTGTCTCAAGCGGATCGCGGCCGGCATGGGTATGAATAGCGCGGACGCGGACGATGTCCTGCAGGACGTGTCCCTCCAGGTTCTGAAAAATGGGGATCGCTTCGAACAGGAGAACGTGATGATGCGCTGGCTGGTCAGGACAACCGTGAACCACTGCCTCTCGGAGCACCGGCGGCGGTTCCGGCGCAAGGCGATGCGGATTCTCAAACGACGCCCCGACCTGGGCCGGGTCCTGGATGAGAGCGGCGGAACGGTCGAGCGGGTGGGTCTGAGCGAAGAGCTGGAGATCGTCCGACGGACGCTGGTCGAGCTCGACCCGTCGTTGCTGCTGATCGTCGTGCTGCGATACTTCTGCGACTTCGACTCGAAGGCTATCGCCGAGATCGTGGAGATGAATGCGTCGACCGTGCGGGGCCGGCTTCGAGAGGCCCGGCTGATTCTGGCCACCCGACTTTCACAACGAGCGATCGAGCCATGACGAAGACACCATGTGAAGAACTCAAAGACAAGATCGTCGATTATGTCGATGGCGAACTGCCGGACAATGAGGCGCAGATCGTGGCCCGGCATCTGAGCGAGTGTCCGCGCTGCCGACAGACGGCACAGGATTTGCGGAGGTCTCTGGGCCTGGCCCGAATTCTCTGGCAGGACAACCTCGGGGAGGCGCGGGACACCGTAGGGGCAACCCCCCGTGGTTGCCCTCCGAGGAGGGGCAGGCACAGGGGCCTGCCCCTACGATGCCCTCACGGGCACACTACAAACCTGCCCCGGCGCCGCCTGCTCTACGCCGTGGCGGTGGCCGCGAGCATCCTGCTCGCGACCGGAATTCTCGTGATGCCGGTCTTTCATCCGAGTCCGGGAGACCAAGTCCTCACGGCAGAGCAGATCGAGCGGCAGGTGGCCCGGGCGGGTATGGCGGCCGAATTGCTTGCTGCCACCCGGATCGTCGCCCAGTGCGAAGGCACCGAATCCATCGTGCAACGACAGTATCGTTACATCCTCAGCGAGTACGCCGGCACCCCGGCGGCCGAAAGCATCAAAACCAGCCATAACTGAACTTGGGAGGTACACAACATGAATAGCCTTGGAACAAATCGATGTGTGATCAGCCTCGTTCTCGCGTTATTCGGTTCTGTGGGATGGGCCAGCGAACCGAACGAGATCCCGATTCGTCTGGAATTCGAGCTCAGCCCCACCCTACTCGGGCCTTACCCTTCGTTCGGCGCGACCACCTTGCAGCCATTGGCTGCGAGTAAACCCGCCTACGCCGCCGCCATTCCCTTCGTGTCTCCGGTCGAATGGCTGCCCTCGCCCATGCGCCGGACCATGTCCAACTTCCTGGGGCGGGATGACAACAGGACCCCGCGGGAAGGGTATGCCGAGCAAAGGGGAGGCTTGTCGGAGCAACAGAAGGCCTTCCTACAGGTCGCGAGAAGCGTGCTGAACTACCCGACTTCCAACTTCGTGCAGAATCGTCCTGATCCGACCGGCCCGGAGCGAGTGTTGCTCTTCGCGGTGACCCGGGAGGATGCTCAGAAGATGGCCCAGGCCTATTATCAGTTTGCCCGGAACGACTGGTGGTTGGGGTATGTCCGCCGGCTGAATACTGAGATACGAGACTGGACGCAGACGGCGACACGAGAGGAGATGAGGCTCTCCGAGGTCGATAAGCTGCTCGCGACCTCCCAGAAGTCGCTGGAGGACCTCGGCAAGAGCGTGCCGTACCGCACGGAGAGCGAAGCGCAGCAGGCCATCGGAGAGCTGGACCGGGTGCTCAATACCGCCCAGGTCGAGATCGCCGGCATCACGGCGAAGATCGAAGCCATCCAGAGCTATCGGCAGGAGAAGCGGGCCGTACGAGATGAGCAAGGGCGGGTCGTACCCGTACCGCAGCCGGCAACGCCGCCGGAGACCACGGCCAAACTGAATACGATGTTCATTGAAGAGTCCATCGCCCTGCGCGGGGCCCAGGCCCGCAAACAGATGGCCACGATGTTGCGCGAACAGGCCAACCGGTTCCTCGACCTCAAGACCACCCTCGCCAGTGCGGCGGCCGAACGAAAGTCGCTGGGCGAGAGCTTGCGGTCCTCTCAGAAGGAACTGGCAGACCGCCGCGAGAAGCTTGAGGCCACGAAGCAGCAGGAGCCGAAGATTCCGGCCAAGATTGTTATCTACTCCGTCCAGTGGAGCAACGAGCCGCCGCAGAACAACTAAGAAATTATCTCAAAACGATGAATGTCATTGCGAGAGCGCAGCGACGAAGCAATCTCGAGCCCACGCGTGGGAGAGATTGCTTCGCTACGCTCGCAATGACATACTGCGGGACGGTTTTGAGATAGTCTCTAAGGCCGGCGTGCTTGGAGCAGATGGTTCAGCGCAGCAGGTTTGTAGGGATGCCGCCCGGCGTTGGAAGAGGAAGCAAAAGGTAGAAAGGCAAAAGGAAAGAGATAGGTCGCCGTCCGGACGGCTGTGCTCGTGTCTTCACTTTTTCCCTTTTCCTTTTTCCCTTTCGGAACGATATACTTTGCAAACCCATGAATCACTTTGAATATCATACCACAAGACACCCGTTTGGGTAGGAGGATATTCTAATATGGCCCCCGTTGACGGAGGCTGATTGACAGAAGATGAAGCCGGACTATCCTGGAGTCAATTTGTTGGCTGGATGGCCCGAAACCGAGGAATGCAGAAAGGCATGGATGTACTATGAGTGACAACAACAGAAGCGGCAATAACGATGAAGAGAGATGGCATTGTGAGTTTTCCGAGGAAGAGATCAATAAGCTGGAGCCTGAAAAGCTGGAGTTTGCTTTGGCAGAGAGCAGAACTTACTTGGATGATATATCAAAAAAGACCGACCGTCTATCCAATAAAGCATTCATACTCATGGGGGTTATCGGTGGCATCATGGCGTTCGTGGTGTCGCGTAGCTTTGTCGTTCTTCTCGATCGCACCAACACAGTCGCCTATATACTTCAGCATTATTGGTCGGTGGCCCTACTTGTGCTGTTCTGTCTGGGTTGTTGGCTTGATGCTCTTTATACTCTCATCGCCTCTGTTCTCCACCCGATAGGTTACCGCCCCCTGGGGACATTCCCAGAGAACCTTCTGCGTAAAGGGATTTTCGAGAAAGTGAATCCAAACAGACTAATCGTGCGCCAATTGGAGTGCTACCAAAAGGTGGCTGATGATAACATAGAAGAGAATGGGCGCATGGCCTCATGCGTCAGGAGATGTCTACAGTGGGCCTTTGTTTACCCTATGGCTGCAACATTCATTTGGTTTCTGCTTAATCTTCTTACTATTGCCCTTCGTCAAGCCGCGGGTTGGGTTTGATGTCTCTGATGTCCGGTTCTTTGGGAGTCTGACTGGGAGCTTGTGGGGTTGTGTTGGGCGTTTGGTCCTGCTTTGGCGATTGTGTTGTTGGCTTATTAGGTGCCGTTTCGTCTGAGAAAACCGTATTGCGCAGATGCTGAATGAAATCCCCGATGCTCATTGCGTTAGTCTCCTATCTCATTGCTGACACGGCTATTCTGCTCCCAGAGAGGACAGAAAGCTCTGAATGCTGTTGCGCTGGTTGTTGGAACTGAGTTCCACCGTGCGCGTCTGACCGTACGCCGACTGAGACTCGATCCACTCTTGGGCCGTTACGTTGACATCATCGCCCATCTTATATATCGTGAATCGCATCTTCCTCTGGGGAGATGTGGAATAGGAACTCCCCACGGCAAGAGAGGCCACAAAGGCATCGTTTCCGGTCATGGTCTTTCCGCACACCAAGTAATCAGCGGTAGATTCCAAGACCATGAACCCATTGGATGCACAACCGCTGATGATCCTGCTTCGGACTGCGTCGGGTGTGCTGTTCCTGAAAATACCTTCTGGATGGCCGGACGCGGTCTCTTTGAGTAGTGGTTGCTGAGCAGTGCATCCGCAGATTGACAGGCACAATGCCAAAACCAGTCTGACACCTACGTTCCTCATAGATGCTCCCTTCCTATCGCTTCTCTCATTTCGGGTCTCCATCGGCAGCTTGGCACGGCCGCCGTTGCATCCAACCGCTTCCATAATATAGCAAGGACAGGTCGGAAACAAGAATAATTCGGGGAACCCAGTTGACACAATACAAACGGCGTTGTAAGCTCCGCGTGACTCAACTGAGTCACGACCTGAAAGACTTCACTCGCCCGACCTGCGAGTGAACACGCCGGAACCTGATGAACGGGTTTGCCTATCCGCGTGGATGGGAAGGACAGACTATGTTTATCAGGAGCACACCATGAAGACTACAAAGGACACACCCGCCCGCGTTGCGCGCCCTTACGTTCTTGGCGTCCGCGTTAGTCGGGACGAGCGAGAAGAGATTGTCCGACTGGCGAAAGCCACACGCATCGGAATTTCTTCCCTTCTGCGATACGCTTTCACTCTGGCTCGCGGGCAGATCACCGAAGCCGGAAATGCCTGCGCAGAGAACGGAGGTGACTAACTAAGCAGGAAACAGAAGCGGCCCCTATGGACGGGGGCCGCTAAATGATACCAGTCTGCGCTAAGGATGCTCAACCCGCAAAGAAGATCATCCTTGCCAGACGCATGAGGAAAGGAGTCCGTTATGGACCCGCTTTTCATTCACATTTGGAGGCGACGTGTGCTGCGCATCTTCGATTTAGCACGTAGGTAGCTCCTACTATGTCGCCAAGGCTGGGATCGGTCATCTGGCCGATCCCGGCCTATACTGACGATCCTATCCGACGAGAGGGATGACTTCAATCCTTTTTCTCGGCGGCCCGGAGAATTACTGCGCGTGCCCAGGTGGACGTATCCATGCGCTGATCCTGAGCAGCAGTCTCTACAATCTGTCGCTCTGCCGGAGTCAGACAGATACGCAGGATATTCGTCTTGCGCTCTGCCTCTGGCTTCTTCGGTCGTCCAGGGTTCTTGTCCATACGAGTCAGTATAGGGAGTATTCTGGATGTGTCAAGGTTTTTATGGGATTTTTATAGCTTTATCTTGACTATGGTATTATTATAGCTATAATAATATATGTCAAGATAGAATTAGCTATGGAGACAAGGAGAAGTATATGCCACGTAAGAATGGAGCAACGGGGACTGACAAGGATTTGAACCTTGCGACTCTGTCTGTGCTCTTTGCCAACGAGAACAAGGCGCGGGAGTTTCTGGAGGCCAAACGGTGGCCCAAAGGCCCGGTCTGCCCGCGTTGCGATAGCACGAAAGCGTATGCTCTGACCGCCAAGGCGAACAGCCGACGGCCCGTTCGTCCTGGGGTCTACAAGTGCGGGGCCTGCCGGAATCAGTTTACCGTGCGGATCGGGACGATCTTCGAGGAAAGCAAGATTCCCCTGCGCAAGTGGCTCATGGCCATCCACCTGATGACCAGCAGCAAGAAGGGAATCAGCAGCCATCAAATCGCCCGCGAAGTCGGGATCACCCAGAAGAGCGCGTGGTTCCTGTGCCATCGGGTCCGGGAAGCCATGAGACAAGAGCCAATGGCGGGTATGCTCAAAGGACAGGTTGAACTGGACGAAACCTACGTCGGTGCTCGCAAACCCCGATTCAAAGGAACGAGCAAGCGGGGACGCGGGACGGCCAAGAAGCCGGTCATGGTCTTGGTGGAACGTGGCGGGAAAGCCCGGTCGATGCCGATAGACAAGGTGGATTCCAAGACGTTGAAGGGCAACGCGAGAAAATACGTTGACCCCAGCGCAGAGATCATGACGGATGATTGGGCGTCCTACGGGGGCCTGGACAAGGAATTCGCCAGCCATGATGTGGTGTGCCACGGCAAAGGGGAGTACGCGCGCACAACAAAGGATGGCAAGTCAGTCAATACGAATACAGCGGAGTCGTTTTTTGCCTTGCTCAAGCGGGGACATTATGGTATCTTTCACTCGTTCAGCCGCAAGCATACCCATCGGTACTGCGACGAATTTGGGTTTCGCTGGGACTGGCGAAAGAAAACGGATGGGGAACGCATGGTGGCGGCGATCAAAGGCGCACGAGGCAAACGGCTCATGTACAGGTGACTGACAGATGCCAAGGAAGGCAAATCGCGAGCAGAAACAGAACAAGCGAAAGAGTCCTCCCCCGGAGAACATCAAGATTTCCCTTCCCTTCGAGAAAGCGATAGAGGGCCTGCTCTCGGTCAAGCTGAAGAAGAAGACCGCCAGGAAGAAACAAAGTGAGTAGTCGCTTTATGACACTCTGGCTATGACTTCGTAGGGAAACGTAGTTTTCTCCATATGGGTTTGCAAAGTATATCATTCCGTTCCCTTTTACCCTCCTTCGTGAGACTTTAGCCCGATGCGGCAGTGAAGTCCTTGAGAGCCGGAAGTTTTCCCGTTGAGATGTATATCCGCAGGGCTTGCTCAACGGTCTGGATCGGATTGAGGCCGCGTTGTTTGAGCGTGGTGAATACGCTCATGA
>CAYHAJ010000116.1:0-10678 GCA_964354535.1 uncultured Pirellulales bacterium | reverse complement strand
GTCTATTTCCTCGACACGGGTCTGCTGCATTACCTCCTGGGCCTTCGTACGGAAAAGGAGCTCTTGAGCCATCCCAAGTGCGGCGCCTCCTGGGAAGGATACGTGATCGAGGAGACGCTCAAGGTGGTGCGGCCGGACGAGGCATTCTTCTGGGCTACGCATCAAGGGGCGGAGATTGACTTGATCCTGATCAAGGCCGGCCACCTGCTGGGCGTCGAGTGCAAGCGCATCGACGCTCCGTCCCTCACTCCCCCCCTACGGATCGCTCTGGAGGACCTGAAACTGGAGCGGATCGCCGTCGTCTATCCCGGCGTCAAACGCTACTCTCTCGCGGAGCGCGTCGAGGCTGTACCGCTGGAGGCCCTGGTGCATGAAACGGAGGGCCTGTTCCCCGAATAGGGAGAAACAGACTATGGCAACCACTGAGGACCCAGCGCGGCCTTCGGCCGCAACCCAAACAGCCCGTGTCCGGCAAGTGGCTATTGGGCCCATCGTGCGAAACGCTTGCCGGGCGGCGCGCGTTTCTGTAGAATGGAGAGCATGGTCGAATGGGAAGAGATTGTCGGCGACGAATGGGCCGACTGGTATCGGCTCACCCCCCTGCAACGCTGGCATGCCAGCGGCGAGTTGTGGGAGCACTATCTGCAGATCGGAGGTTCGCTTGATCCCGAGCCGGATCCGGAAAGTCCTTTCTACGATGGCCGCCCACCGGGTCCGTGCCCTGCTGATGGGCGGCCAGGCGTGCGTGTTCTACGGCGCAGCGGAGTTTAGCCGCGACACCGACCTGCTGATCCTGGCCGACGCCGCCAATCTGGCGCGGCTCGAGGCGGCCTTGCGCGACCTGCAGGCCGAGCGGATCGCGGTGCCCCCGTTGGCCCTCGACTACCTCCAACGGGGTCATGCCGTGCATTTCCGCTGCCACCATCCCGAGGCCGCCGACCTGCGGGTCGATGTGATGTCCCACTTGCGCGGCGTGGCGGAATTCGAGGTTCTCTGGGACCGACGTACGACGCTCACCGACACGGACGGCACGGTCTACGAACTCCTCAGCCTGGCGGACCTGGTTCAGGCCAAGAAGACCCAGCGGAGCAAGGATTGGCCCATGCTACAGCGGCTCTTGGAAGCACATTATCTCCAACACCGTGTCGGCGGCACACCAGAGCAGCAGCGTTTTTGGCTGCACGAATTGCGCACACCGGAACTGCTCGTCGAGGCGACCCATCGATGGCCTCACCTGGCCGAGCAGGTCGCCCGGCAGCGGCCTCTGCTGCTCTTGGCCCAATCCGGACAGCTTGACCCCTTGAGGGAGGCCCTGTCGGCGGAAGAGCAGACGGAACGACAACATGACCGCACCTACTGGCAGCCCTTGAAGGCGGAGTTGGAGCGACTGCGCCATTCGATTCGAACTGAGTCACAGACGGACAAAGACCACCGATAGACAGATGGCGTGCGCCGGTCACCGCCATTGCTCCGTGGTCCGTTTCGAGGAGCAGGAACACCCTCTCAATTCCAGGGCAGGTCGGCTTTCGGGCCGACGGCGTGGGCCGGGCGCGGATGGTCCTGGTTGAAGACGTAGAGGCTGTCCTTCGGCTCGAGCACGACGAAGTCCTCGTTGATGTTGCCGTGGGCGTCTTGGACTGCGGCCAGGGACAGCCCAAGGTGTTTCGCCAGGAACTTGTAAGCGGGCAGACGCTTGGAGAGGCCGTAGTCGTGGCCTTCGTCCGGCAGGTGCGCGTACTCGACCTTGTCCGCGGCGCCGAACATCTGATAGATGTTGCGAATGTGAGGGTACTCCACGTCCGGCGTGTTCTTGGTCCAATCCTTGCCGTCCGAGACCAGCAGCAGCGGACGCGGCGCCGCGGCGGCCGCAATCTCGACGTTGCTTGTCTCATAATTCTTGGCTTTGTGGACGGGCATGCCGCTCTCGCAGACGCAGCCGCCGAAGAAGTGGGCTGAGACCATAACGACTGGAATGGAGACCGCGATACGGTCATCTACCGCCGTCAGCATGAACGATTGCGTCCCACCGCCGGAAGCCCCGGTGATCGCGATGCGTTTGGGATCGACGTCGGGTCGTGACGTGAGGTAGTCGACGGCTCGAATACTGTCCCAGAGTTGAAGCTTGAAGACCTTCGGGCTGCGGTGTTCCCAGCCGGCATTGGCCCAGTCACCATAGCCCACCATGTCATACGCAAAGACGATCGCGCCCATGCGGGCGAAGGTGGCACACCGCTTCTGCATGTCCGGCCGAAAGCGGCCATAGTCTTTCGGATCGCTCCAGTGGCCGTGCGGACAGAGAACGGCCGGGAACGGTCCGGTACCCTTCGTCGGCCGGTACAGATTCCCCGTGACAAACACGCCCGGCAGGCTCTCGAAGGCCAGGTTCTCCACGCTGTAGCCATCGTGCTCGCGCTTGCTGTTCAGGATCGGATTCAAGGGGCACTTCTTCGGCAGTGGGGAAAGCTCGGCGCCGCGGAGAATCCCCTCGCGAATCCGCTGCGCCCGCTGCCGCCATTCGGCAGCATTCGAGTACGTCTTCACGAATCGTGCAAGCTGCTCCTTCGCCTGGGCCTCCGTTTGGTAATTGCCTACGCAAAGCTGGGGCTTGTCGCTTTCCGTATTCTCCGCGGCCTGCCCACACCACGGCAGGAGAAGAACGGCTGCGACGAACACGATACAGTGTTTGTGAGCGATTTGCATGCTGCACCTCTGTTACAATATCACGTCCTACCCACTTGATTTCACGCCGACCGCCCCGACGGAGCCGCCGGCCCACACGCTCTATCACCAGGTCAATGCGTTGCGCATGTAGGGTGGGTTCTTAACCCACGCGTGCCTCCGAGGACACGCACTTGGCGCGTGGGTTAAGAACCCACCCTACCGATCGCTGTACCTCTGCTCCAATATCGCGACTTGCTCGAGGCAGAAGGTGTGCATTGCACACCCTACCAGTCTGCCAAAGGCCTGATTTCCGCGGCCTCCACGACTTTGCCGTCGGGCCACGCGGGCGAGAGAAGAATGGTCATGCGCACAAGGCCCGCCGCTTGCGGCACCTTGACGATGAGCCGCCGAACGCCGGTGTTCTTCGCCTGGGGCGGCTGTTGCTCGGCCGATTCGACCGTGAAGACCGCGTTCTTCGGGCTCAGCAGTCGAGCCGTCAGTTCCTTGCCCTTGAGCTTGAGCACCGCCACTGTCCCCCGGCTAACGTCGATCTCGCCATCGGTCGTCATGCCCCAAGCCACTTCGCAGGGCTTCTTCATCTGAAACTCATCTTGGACGAGCGTGGCCCGTCGACCTTCGATCAGGGCCACACCCCGAGCCGCGGAACGCACGAAGTCTTTGTAGGCCTCGGTCAGGCTGACAATAGCCGCCGGCCGGGCGTTGTTGATCTCGGTCTTTGTGAAGGACGACTTGGCCAGCGGGTCCTGGTTTTGGCCGTCCAGCATGGGGATGTTGTGGCTGGCGGAGTTGAGCCGATAGTAGGACCACCGCTGACCACCGCGCTTGGCGTCCCAATAGCCGGGCATGTTGTAGTTGTCCGAGCCGAGGTCGCGGGCCCAGCGCACGCCGAGGGCGTCGAGCTCGAAATTGCCCAGATCAAGATGCCCATGGTTGACCTGGTTGTAGCCTGCTTTGATCCCGAGGAACAGGGCGTCCGGATCGTTCCAGGCGCTACGCATCGTGACCACCTCGACCGGCCCTCGGAAGTAGTAGTCCAGTTGCTTGTTGCGAACGGCCCGGGCCGGCGGACGGGCCGTGTACCAGACCAGATGGGCGGCACCGGCCGCACGCTGGGCAAGCTGCTCGTGCTCCGACTGCGCGTACAGAGGATTGTGGAACGTGCGGGCCAGCCAGAACATGCAGGCCATGGGCCGCCGGGAACTCCGCTCGCCGACATCCGCCAGGTTCAGGTAGAGTCCCGTCGGTCCGGCGGTGTAGATCGGAAAGAATCCCGCCTTCGACAGACCGTCGATCTCCAGCAGGTCGAATGTCTTGCCCAAGGCCGTATCCAAGGCCGTCAACCCGTAGGCGGTATAGGATGTTGCATAATTCCAGTAGCCCGGCCCCTCACCCCAAGCCCCGTCGGGCCCATAGCTTTTGAGAGCAATCGGCAACGACTTGACCGCCAGGGGCACGATTTGCTCGGCGTAGCTCGGGTCCGTTTCGGCGATAGCCAGCGCGCCGATGATCATGCCGCTGTTGCAGACCTGGTTCCAGTTGTACTCGCTCTTCGCCCACCAGCCGTTCTTGGCGTAGACCTCCAAACCCGGCTTGAGACCCTTCTCAATCAGGGCGTGCCGAATGATGATTCGTGCCGGCTCGTCGAGATAGCTGTACAGCCAATCGTATCCCACGCCCACCGCGTGGGACATCTCCGCCGTGTCGAGGAAGTGCGAGGGGTTCCAGTCCTGGAACGCACAGACCTCCAGCAGATTCTCCTTCGCCTTGGCCGCGTACCGCGCGTCGCCCGTCCACCGGTAGGCCAGCATGAGGGCATAGATCCGCCCCAGACAGTCGCGGCTGACGCTGAGCAACCGCGGCCCGACCTTGCGGTACACGAGCGGCGATCTCTTCAGGTAGGCGTCGGCGTCCTTCTGGACATCCTGCCAGCACTTCTGCAGTATCGGGTCCTCGGCCTGGGACGCCCGCAGAAAACCGAGGTCCGCCTCCTTGAGCATGAGTCTTGGGTGGGCGGGCTCAAGCGTCGACAAGATCGCGCCGGCCCGAGGGGCGCGTTCAGCCGCATCGGCCAAAGCCCAGGAACAAAAGAGGATTCCGCAAAGCGCGAGCGAATGTCGCATGGCCTGCCTCCGGGTGAACGATTTTCTATTTACTATCTGCCACCGGGTGCCTACAAATACCATCGTGACTTTCACGTAGTGAGAGTCTGAAGGGTAAATCGTGAATCGTCAATAGCAAATCCTGTGAGTCCAGCGATGAAAGAGTACGTGTTCCAGACCAAAGAGGAGATGGCGACCGCCGCGGCCAATAGCGTGGCCCAGGCGATCAAGCGCGCGATCCGCGAGAAGGGACAAGCCAACATTGTCGTGGGGACGGGGAACAGCCAGTTCGAGATGTACCAGCATCTGGTCGCCAGTAAAGGCGTCGATTGGTTCAAGGTGGTCATGTTTCACCTGGACGAGTACATCGGACTGCCGCTCGGTCATCCGGCGGGCCTGCGGACCTACATCATGAAGAACATCGTCGACAAGGTGGGGCCCCTGCGGGCCATGTACCTGGTCAAAGGAGAAGCACCCGACCCGATTCAGGAGTGCAAACGGATGGGCGTGCTGATCCAGGCCCATCCCATTGACGTCGCCTGCATCGGTTTCGGTGAGAACGGCCACCTGGCCTTCAATGATCCCCCTGCCGATTTCGAGACCGAGGAGCCTTACATCGTCGTGGAACTTGATGAGCGGTGCCGAATGCAGCAGGTCGGCGAGGGGTGGTTCAAGTCCCTCCAGGAAGTACCCACGCGGGCTATCTCGATGAGCATCCGCCAGATTCTTAGGAGCAAGCAGCTTGTGGCCACGGTCCCCGACCTGCGCAAGGCCGAGGCCACGAAGAATGCCTTGGAAGGGCCGGTGACGCCGCAGTGCCCCGCCTCCATCGTGCAGCAGCACGAGAACTGCGAGGTTTTCCTCGATGAGGCGGCCGCCTCACTGCTTTCCGGCGAGTTGTAGGTCACAGACTGAAAGTGTGCAGGCCGCCAACAGGGATGACCTCCTCGGCCGCCACGGGACCGCCTCGGGCGTCATAGTATTGTTCGGCCAGGTTCTCAAGGAGTTGATGCACCTGTCCGGACTCCACGACCGCCACAATACAGCCCCCCATACCCGCCCCGACCAGTCCGGCGCCCAACACCCCCGGTGTCGTCAGGGCGATATCGACGAGCTTATCCACCTCCGGCACGCTGACGCCATAGCCGCCCGGCTGCCGCCACAGGCGGGCTCTCTCCATCCACTCCGGGACGCCCGATTCGAGATCCCGAATCAGGGCATCAATACGCTCACCGGGGAAACCGTTGTCGACGGGCAGGCGTCGATCCGCAATGCACCGGGTCACCCGATCGCCGTCGTGGGAGATGTTCATCAGCTCGCCGAACCGCTTCATGTCCCGGGACTTGAGGCATTGCGGAACCATGTCCGCCCGCAGGCACTCCGCAATTCCATAGAGGCAGATCTGCCGGATCGGGTAACCATCCACCGATTCCTCGTGGGTTCGGAAGATCCGTTGCAGTTCCTGCTCACACTCGGGCAGCAGCCGCAGGATCTCCGAGCGTCGGGCCGACGTGGGCAGGGTCCGCAGGATTCGGTAGATCTGCCGTTCGTCCACGCCGAGCCGCTCGGGGTTGACGTCCCGCAAATGTTCGAGTTTCTCGGCGTACTGGGGGAAGTTCCGGCGAATCATCAGCAGACCGATCTCGTACGCCGCGATGCGGCTGTTGAAGATGTTGCGGGCCGCCTCCCGCTTCTCCGCCGCCACGAGACTGTTGGCCAACACGAGCCGGTATCCTTCCGGGAGCGGGCCGCCGTCAACGGTCAGAGGAAACGCCGTGATGTGGGTGATCGCACCAGGCCGGCCGAGGACGATGGCGGCGTGATCGCTGCACCCGCCGTGCGTCCCCACGTACCGTTCGGCATACCCACAGTGCGTCACCAAGTCAGCGGAGGTGATCTCCAACCCGTTGAGCCGGACGACCGCTTCTGCCGTCGCGACGACCAGCGCCGAGGAAGAGCTCAGACCCACCGCCGGCGCGATATTGCCGTAGAACATCAGGTCCATGCCCCGAATCGCCGTGTCCACCGTTCCATCGGCCCGGGTCACAATGTGCTGGAGGTACAGGACGGCCGCACGAACATAATTCGACCAGGTCACGGAAGCGTCGCCCCGGCGTTTCTGAAATTCCGTGAGGCACCAGGAGCCCCAATCGTCGATCTTCTTCCCCCACGGCAGGCACTCCCGGATGCGAAAATGTTCCTCGGGGAATCGTTCCGCCTGGACATTGCGGGCCACCACCAGATCATCCTCCCGGGGTGCCGCGACGAGCCACATATTGTGAATGGCCACGGGATTGACCGAACCGCCCCGGTGGTCGATGTGGGTCCCCAGGACGTTGACCCGGCCGGCCGAGCGGGTCACCAGGACCGCCCGGTCCGGGTCGTAGACACGGCCGAAGGCGGCCAGCGCAGCGGCGCACATCCGCGCCGCCTCCGCCCGCAAGGGCTCTTGGCCGGCGCAAAGGGTCCGGAGTGTGCGATGAAAGACACTGTCGGTCCGCTCCACGGCGCGGACCCAGTCTCGAAGGAGACCCAGGGGCGTCGCTTGTGGCATTCTGTGTACATCCTCTCAAAGAGATCCACCACGCCTTCGCTGGCGGCTCCATAACATACCTCCGTGATGGTGTTTATTATAACCGAACCTTGGCCTCGGCCCAAATTTTTGTTGGTCCGACTCTTCGATGACGGCGGGTAGTCCGACAGCGGGATTTGACGCGGGGTCCGTGGCGCGCTAAGATGGGGGCCGACATAAGGACCACACAAGGGGTGAAAGGATGGCTTCTGGATGGAACAAACCAAGGTGGGACAACAGGCCCAGGTCGCGCAGCTTCCGGGTCTCATCGATTTGCAGGTCAATGGATACCAGGGTGTCGATTTTTCCGGGGATCATCTCGCCGAGGAGGACGTCACACGGGCCTGCCGCCAGTTGCTCGATGCCGGCACCACGGCCTTCCTGCCCACGCTGATCACGAGTCCCGCCGAGGTCTATGCGCGTAACCTGCCCCTCCTCGCCCGCGTGCTGAAGCAGGAGGAGTTCCAGGGACGGGTCCTTGGTATTCATCTCGAAGGGCCGTTCATTTCGACCGAAGATGGAGCCCGCGGGGCGCACAGTGCCCAGTGGGTCCGAAAACCCGATGTCGGCTATCTCCAGGAGTTGATCGACCTTGCGGAAGGTACCGTCCGGCTGATTACGATCGCGGCCGACCAGGAGGGGGCCGAGGAGCTGTCACGCTGCGCCAGCAGCCAGCGGATCGCCGTCTCTCTGGGGCACCACATGGCCAAGGAACAGGACCTGGAGAGGCTCGTCAAGGTCGGGGCCAAGGCTCTTACGCATCTGGGCAACGGCGTGCCGGCCCTCTTGTCCCGCCATCAGAACCCCGTGTGGGCGGGCCTGGCCAACGACGACCTTGCGGCCACGATCATCGCCGACGGGCACCACCTGCCGCCTGCCCTGCTCAAGACCATCATCCGCGCCAAAGGCCCCGAGCGTTGCATCGTCATCAGCGATGCCTCGCCTCTGGCGGGACTGTCGCCGGGCGAGTACTGGTCGATGGGAGCCCGCGTCCGTCTGCAGGAGGATGGAAAGCTCTTCAATCCCGCTACCGGTTACATGGCCGGGTCGTCGGCAACGATTCTCGCGTGTGCCAATCACCTCGCGGGGCTGGGCCTGGTCGGCCTGAGCGAGCTGGGCCAGATGTTCTTCTACAATCCCCTGCGGCTGCTTGGGATTTCGCCGAAACAGATCCGAGCGGAGAAGATCCTTTTCAATCCCAAAGAGCATTCCGTTTTCGCGGAGACAGTTCGATAGGTCCCGTGGGTCGGGTCCGTCCCATGCGTCCCATTTTCAAACCAACTTTGGAGCCTCGCCATGAGAACCCTGATTCTGCAACTCGCCTGTGCCGCCGGCCTGATCCTCTCGATGGCCGTTCGCGGCAACGCGCAATCCAACCTGAAGCTCTGGTACACGGAGCCGGCCAGAGACTGGACCGCGGCCCTGCCGATCGGCAACGGCCGGCTGGGGGCCATGGTCTTCGGCGGCCTTGCCGAGGACCGCTACCAGCTCAATGAGGATTCCTTCTGGTGCGGCAAGCCCCACGATTACGCCCATGACGGCGCCGCTCAGTACCTGGCGCAAATCCGCCAATTGCTGTTCGAGGGCAAGCAGAAGGAAGCCGAGCAATTGGCGCTGGAGCACTTCATGTCGGTGCCGCTGGGACAGATGCCTTATCAGCCCTTCGGCGATTTGAAGTTGACGTTCCCAGGTCATGACAAAGTCGAGGCCTACCGGCGGGAACTCGACCTGGACACCGCGCTCGCCACGACCACGTACCAGCTCAACGGCGTGACCTACACGCGCCAGGCCTTTGCCAGCTTCCCCGACCAGGTGATCGTCATCCGACTGCAATGCGACGAGCCCGGCGCGTTGAGCTTCACGGCGGCGCTGTCCAGCCCCAATCAGGACGTGCAGACGCAAGCCGTGGGCAACGATATTCTGGCGATTCGAGGCCGCGCCCGCAACTACAATGCGCGGGGCAAATCCGGCATCATCCCAGGCACCGTGAAGTTCGAGGGCCGCTGCCGCGCGATCGTCCGCGGCGGCAAGGCGACCGTCGATGACAAACAAATCACTGTCGAGAAGGCCAACGCCGCGACGCTGATCCTCGCGCTGGCGACCACCGTCAGGAGCTACAACGATCTCTCCGCCGATCCGGCGGCGCGCTGCGCCGAGGTGCTTCAAAAGCTCGCGGACCATGCGCCTCGCCAGATGCGCGAGGCGCACGTCGCCGACCATCAAACATTATTCCGGCGTGTGTCGATCGACTTGGGTCCGGCGGTAGAGCCGGATCTACCCACCGACCAGCGCGTCCTGAAATACGCCCAGAAAGAGGACCCCCAACTCGCGGCACTGTTCTTCCAGTATGGGCGCTACCTGATGATCGCCAGCTCACGTTCCGGGGGCCAGCCGGCCAACTTGCAGGGACTGTGGAACGAGAGCGTCAATCCGCCGTGGGACAGCAAGTATACGATAAACATCAACACGGAGATGAACTACTGGCTGACGGAGCCGACCAGCCTGAGCGAGTGCGGCGGGCCCCTGTTCGAGGCCCTGACCGACCTCGGCCAGACGGGCCGCTCCGTCGCCCAGAAGCACTACAACGCCCCCGGTTGGGTCCTGCACCACAACTTCGACTTGTGGCGCGGGGCCGCCCCGATCAACGCCTCCAATCACGGCATCTGGCCCACCGGGGGGGCTTGGCTGTGCCAGCACCTCTGGTGGCACTATCTGTACACCGGCGACAAGACCTTCCTGACCCAGCGGGCCTATCCCTTGATGAAGGGCGCCGCGGAATTCTTCGCTGCCTATCTCGTCGAGGATCCGCGCAATGATAAGCACTGGCTCATCAGCGGGCCCAGCAATAGTCCCGAGATCGGCGGCCTGGTCATGGGCCCAACCATGGACCACC
This sequence comes from uncultured Pirellulales bacterium, assembly GCA_964354535.1. GTDB lineage: Bacteria > Planctomycetota > Phycisphaerae > Sedimentisphaerales > Anaerobacaceae > PLanc-01. The sequence continues at coordinate 432 of CAYHAJ010000116.1, read as the reverse complement.
AGATCATCCGCTATCTCTTCGCCAGCACGGCCCAGGCGGCCCGCGTGCTGGGCGTCGATGAAGAATTCGCCCGGAAACTCGACGCCCTGCGCCCCCGCATCGCTCCGAACCAGATCGGCAAGCACGGCCAACTCCAGGAATGGCTCGAGGACAAGGACAACCCCAAAGAGGAACACCGTCACGTCTCCCACCTTTGGGGCCTGTTCCCCGGCGAGGAAATCACGCCGGAAACACCCGAGCTGTTCCGAGCCGCGAAACAGTCCCTGCTCTTCCGCGGCGACGGCGGCACCGGCTGGAGCCGGGCGTGGAAGATCAACTTCTGGGCCCGCCTGCTCGACGGCAACCATGCGCACCTGATGCTCAGGAACCTGCTGACGCTGACTTCCTCGCCGCTGACGAGCTACAAAGGCGGCGGCGTCTACACCAATCTCT
>CAYHAJ010000115.1:0-12302 GCA_964354535.1 uncultured Pirellulales bacterium | reverse complement strand
ATTCGTATTACTACCTGTCAGAATCTTGTTTTCTTGCGCAGATTCTTGGGGGTCCATAACGTAAACCAAGAAGCCTCAAAGAATTATGTCTCGCGCAGAGGCGCAGGGACGCAGGGTGGGAAGTGCCGTTCTTGCCCTCCGATCTCTGCGCCTCCGCGTCTCTGCGCGAGTAGGTTTTGGTTGCGGCCGAGCGCAGCGAGGCCGCGCTGGGAAAATCTGCGTAATCTGTGGCTTCCCTATCTCCTTTACGCGGGCAGACTCACCGCCTGTCTCGGTGGAAAGCTTGTCAAGAAGACAAGATACTCCAACTTTGTAGTACGGAGGGCACGGAGAAGGAGGAAATTGACCCTCGGCGGCATGGTGCCAACTTCGGGGAAGCCCCACGTCGTTTCCACCCAGTCTTCTTTGGTTCTGTCTCCGTGGTCTCCGTGCCCTCCGTGGTTCAAGCCCGCCTTCTCCGATTGACCTCTCTGTCATCAGGGGTTACCTTGTTCTCTCGGAATCATCTGGAAACGTCTTTCAGTTGTTGCGGGTTAGCAATGCAGATTCAAGAAGGAGGAAAGAGGCTCGCTGTTGTCGATTCTCTTCCTTTGCTCTGCAGCCTTTCTTTAGAAATCTGTGATAATCGGTGCAATCTGTGGCTGATTCGTTTGGGTTGCGGCCGAAGGCCGCGCTGGGCTCGCGATGACGGGCTTTGGGCTTGAAACTTCACACTTCACACCTGCGACTTCTCTTCGTTTTCTCTGGTCTTCCGGGCGGCGGGGGCTATAATCTCGTGCAACCTTGTATGAGATACCAACCAATGATGCTGAGCGGACTCCTGGTGCTGGTCGAACTCGCCGGTCTCGCGGCCGGGGGGCAGGAGAATCGTGCCTCCGCGGGCTCGGGTCCAGACCTTGACCTCGCGGGCCGGCGGTGGCTGAGCCGGGACCTGCACGTGACCGCCGGCGTGCTCCTGAATCACCAGGCCGCTCCCGGTCATCATCTGCTGCTGTGCCAGGAGGGGGTCTCGGTCGCCATCGGAGGCCGCCGGTTCACCAGCAGCCGTGCGTTGGTGTGGATCGCGCCCGGCGCGGCACAAGCGGACGGCCGGCCCGGCAAGGGCTACCGGCTGCAAGTCTATCTGGCGGGCCGAGTCGCCGGCCGCGCGCCGGGCCAGGGGCAGGACGGCAATCTCGCGGAGATCGTGCTGGAACGGGACAAGGCCGTCGTGGTGCAGGCGAGCATCGGCGGGGAGGTATTCGTCACGGCCGAGAAGAGCGAGGTGGAAGATCCCCGGAAGCTGCCTTTGTACCGGGAAGGAATCGCCGCGTTCGGGAAGGCCGGACTGGACTTGCCGCCGGCGCCGGCGCCTCCAGCCCGTCCCGCAGCCCCCAAGACCGGCGTGGGCGAGCCCCAGAAGCCAGCCGCCGGCTCTACGATCAACTACGCGCCGCTGACGGATGTTCCCTTGAAGTACGAGGGGACCATGTCGGAGGAGGGGCAGGAGATCTACACGGTGATCGGCCGAATGTACATCTGGTGGCGGCAACCCCCGGATGGGAAGACGCAGACGCCGGAACTGTTCGAGCTGGAGGCCGACAGCTTGGTGGCCTGGCGCAAGACGACCGATAAGAAGCCGGCGGGGACGGATCTGTCCACCACACAGTTGCAGGGGGTCAGCGACGTTTATGTCACGGGCAACATCGTATTCCGCCAGGGCCAGCGCACGATCTACGCCGATGACCTCTACTACGATTTGCGGAACCAACGCGGCTTGGCCAAGAACGTCGTGCTCAAGACGTTCGACCCGGCGCGGAACGTGCCCCTCTACCTCCGTGCTCGGGAGCTGCGGCAACTGTCCGCGAACGAGTTCGAGGGCCAGGAAATCGTCGTGACCACGAGCGAGTTCTGGCAGCCGCAGATTTCGCTTCAGGCCGCGCGCATTCACGTCACCGACCGGACGCAGGAGGCGGCCCCGGAAGAGGCGCTTCCCCTGGGCGGCCTCGACGTGGAGATGAAGGACGTCAAGTTCAAATATGGTAACGTGACGATCCTGGGGCTGCCGACCGTCCGCAGCACGCGGGAGGCGGCGAATCTCCCGATCCGCAGCGTCAGCGCCGGCTACAATGGGACCTTCGGCGCCTCGTTCGAGACCCGGTGGTATCTGAGCCGGCTGCTCGGTCTGCGCGAGCCGACCGGCACAGAAAGCACCCTGTCCCTGGACTACTACGGTAAACGCGGCCCGGGCGGCGGTCTCGAGATCAACTATGAGAGGGAGAGCTACTTCGGCGCGCTCCTGGGCTATATGATCGACGACCACGGGGAAGATCGCCTGGGCCGAACACGCCAGGACGTTGATGTGCCGGAGGATCTGCGCGGCCGGCTGCGGTTCCAGCACCGCCACTACCTTCCCCATGACTGGCAGTTGACCGCCGAATTCAGCTACCTGTCGGACCAGAACTTCCTGGAACAGTTCTACCGCACCGAGTTCAACGTCGGCAAGGAACAGGAGACGCTGCTGTACCTCAAGCGCATCCAGGACAACTGGGGCCTGGCCTTTCTCGGCAAGGTGCGGACCAATGACTTTCTCAGTCAGGTGGAGGAGCTGCCTTCCGCCGAGTACCACCTGACGGGCCAGTCGCTCTTCGGCGACCGCTTCACATTCTTCAGCGATAGCCAGGTGAGCCAATTCCGCTACCGGTACGCTTCGGGGACTCCGACCCAGAACCCTACCGATTTCTTCTGGTTTGCGGGCACACGCAACGAGCTGGATTGGCCGCTGGCCCTGGGACGGTCGAAAGTCGTGCCTTTCGTGGCGGGCACCTTCGGCTACGATGATGGGGCGGGCTTCAGTGCGAGTATTGACAACGAGCCGGCGGAACCCCAAACCGCCGTCTGGATCGGCGAAGCGGGTGTGCGGATGGCGACACAACCCTATTGGAACGTCTATCCGGATGTCCGGTCCCGGCTCCTGGACCTGAACCAGATGCGGCATGTCATTGCACCCACCGTCACCGCGGCGACGTATGCCGCGAGCGATGTGGTGGCCGAGCAGCGGGATACCCTGGATTTCCAGATTGCCCAACGGTGGCAGACGAAGCGGGGGCCGATCGAGAACTTGCGCACGGTGGACTGGCTCGAGCTGAACACCGACCTGGTGTGGGTGACGGAGTCGGATCCGCAAGCCGCCGGTCCCGATCAGGTCATCTGGAATAAGCCGTTCATCCCCTGGGCCGGCAGCTCGGGATATGTCGTTCCTCCGCTGGACCGGCGCTCGACGGACCTGCTGGGCCCGCGTCAGAACTACGCCAGCGCCGATGCGATCCTGCGATTGACAGACGTAACTTCAATTCTGGCCTATGGTTACGCCGGCATGCAGACCGGGACCGTCGAACAGGCGGATCTCGGTTTCTCGCGCGTGGTTTGGCCCGACCTGAGCTACTACGTGGGCACCCGGTACTTGCGGCGGTACTTCCTGGGGCCCCAGACCAAGAGCTCGCACGCCCTGACGTTCGCCATCACCTATGTCCTGGACCCCCGGTACACGCTCGTGTTCTCCAATCAATATGACTACGGCTACAACGAGAATATCGCCATCGAATTGACACTGATTCGCAAGTATCACAGAATGAGTCTGGGCCTGACCTTCAGCGTCGACGAGTACCTGGAGGATGAGCGGGTAACGCTGGCGCTCTGGCCTGAAGGGATTCCGGAACTGGGCTTTGGGACGCGAAGATACATGGGATTGGGAGCGTCGGACGTGTATTATTAGCCCAAATGGGCAGGGTGGGAGATTTCACGGCGGCCGGCGATATTTATCCTGCAGGTCTTGAGTCTGTCGAAGCTTTACGGTATCCTTGCGGGCTAATTTGGGTTTCGCCCGCGTGGCGATCGGTTGGATGGTTCTATTTAGGAGAAGACTATGCCGTTGGTCACAACGAAGAAAATGTTTCAGATGGCCCATAAGAATGGCTACGCCGTCGGTGCCTTCAACGTCAACAATATGGAAATCACGCAGGGCATCGTGGACGCGATCGCCGAGGAGAAGGCCCCGCTGATCCTCCAGATCTCCAAGGGCGCCCGGGAGTACGCCAAAAACAGTTACCTGAAGGCCATCATCAACGTGGCGGTGGCGGAGAATCCGGGGATTCCGATTGCCATTCACCTGGACCACGGCGACACGTTCGAGGTGTGCAAGCAGTTCGTCGATGACGGGTTCACGTCCGTCATGGTGGACGGCTCGCGTCTGCCGTTCGAAGAGAATATCGCGTTGACCAAGCAGGTCGTGGACTATGCCCATCCGCGCGGCGTGGTCGTGGAAGCCGAGTTGGGACAGTTGGGCGGAATCGAAGAGCACGTCGTCGGTGTCGACGATGTCAGCAAGCACCTCGCGGACCCGGACCAGGCGGTCGAGTTCGTCAAGAAGAGCGGCTGTGACTCCCTGGCGGTCGCCTGTGGGACCAGTCACGGGGCATACAAATTTAAGACCGAACCAACCATCGCGTTCGACGTTATAGAAAAGATTGGTAAGAAGTTGCCGGGCTTTCCGCTGGTGATGCACGGTTCCAGCAGTGTACTGCCGGAATTCAAAGCCCTGATCAATAAATACGGCGGCAAGATGCCCGATGCGATGGGCGTCCCCGAGGCCATGATCACGAAGGCTTCGAAGATGGCCATTTGTAAAGTCAACATCGACACGGACTTGCGCATGGCCCTGACGGCCAAGATCCGCCAGGTGTTCGCCGAGAAGCCAGGGGAATTCGACCCGCGCAAGTACCTGGGACCCGGCCGCGACGCTATCCGCGAGATGGTGCGTCACAAGCTCCATGTCCTGGGCTGCGCCGGCAAGGCAGGGGAGTGCCTGTAGGATCTACTATTTATAATTTATGATTTGGAGGAGGGGTGACGGCGGATCGTTCCATTCGCTGCCTCACGTGAGGCCAAATCATAAATCGTCAATCGTAAGTCGTAAATGAAAGGGAGTACGCGTTGGAGCCTCAAAGACCAAGACGGTTCGTTCTTACGGGTAAGGGACGGGCAACACGCCAGCGCAGTGCGCGGGTGACGATGGTGGCGCTGACTTTCCTGGCGCCGGTCCTCGTCTTCGCGTGCTGGTTTGGCGGGTACAGTTGCTCGGCACAGCCCGGCAGGATCATCGCGGCCAAGGGGCTGGCGTCCGTTACGCCGACGGCTCTTGCTCCCTCCAGGGAGGCGCCCGCCAAGGCGGACCCGGTCGCTGGGGCATGCCGCATGATCTACATCGGCAAGTTCACCGACGCCGGGCAGTTGGCCCAGCAGGCCGACACGGCCGAGAAGCCTCGCATGGAGCAACTGGCGAGCATCGTGCACCGGTATGAAGAGCTCGGCACTCAGCGCGGCGTCGCTCGGCAGGAAGCGTACAAGAAGGAACTGGCCGACCTGAGCCGGCTCCGGTCCTCGGGCGTGCTGGAAAGACCGGACCACCATGTCGCGGCGGATCAGGAGGGCGTGCGCACCGGTCCGCGCGACCCCAATGAGCCCAACGATCTTCCGGATGTCCTGACGGTCATTGCCAAGGCGAACGAATTCGCCAGCAGCGATCAGAAGAGAGAATTGTTGAGCGATCCCTTCGTCGCCAAGGTCTTCCAGGAGACGATCGATCGCAGCGCCGCCCTGGAGGCAGAGGGCAAGTGGCTGGACGCCTACACCAACTATTTCTACTGGCTGCAGGCGATCGACCCGAACAACAAGGGGTATACGGAGCACGCGGAAGAGATTCTGGATCGGGCCGGCATCGCCGCGTCCTTCCAGGACAGTCCGTGTGAGTCCCGAAAGGAACGCTTTGACGGCATCGACAAACGCATGCTGGAAAAGTCGCTCGATGTCCTGGACCTGCACTATGTCCGGAAGATCGACTACGCCCAGATGGCGTTGAAAGCGATCAAGCGGTGCGACCTGCTGGCGCAGGTGCTGGTCACGACGTGCGCGAGAGACCCCAACGTCGCCCGGGAGAACTCCTTGACGGCGCCCGATTCCGCGCAGGTGACGGCATGGTCGGCGGCTTTGGCCAGCCTGCGGGCGGAAGTGGAGCAGGAGGGCCCGGGATTTGGCAAGAGTGATCTGGTTGCCACGCTGGACAAAGTCCTGTCTCTCAATGACGCGACGGTCGAATTGCCGCGCCAGCCGGTGGTCGCGCACTTTGCGGAAGCGGCCTTGGCGGTGCTGGATCCCTACACCGTGATCGTGTGGCCGCGCCAGGTGCAGGACTTCGAAAAGCAGATGACGAACCAGTTTACGGGTATCGGCATCGAGATCTCGCGGATCAAAGGAATGCTGACGGTCGCCAGCCTGCTGCCCGATACGCCGGCCTACAAGTTTGGCCTGGATGCCGGCGACGTCATCGAGGCAGTGGATGGGGTCCCCACCAAGGACATGAGCCTGATGTGCGCCGTGAAGAAGATCACGGGCCCCAAGGGCACGAAGGTCGCGCTGACGATCCGGCGGCCCGGAGAGAGCGGCCCCCGCAACGTCACCATCACCCGCGACCGGATCATCGTGCCGACCGTTCGGGGCTGGCAGAGGACGATGGAAGGCAAATGGCTGTACATGGTCGACGAGGCCGAGAAGGTGGGCTACGTGCGGATCACCAGCTTTGCCGGCGAGACCGCGGACGATCTCGAAGAGGTGCTGGGCGGGCTCGAAAAGGACGGCCTCAAAGCCCTGATCCTCGACCTGCGGTTCAACACGGGCGGCCTGCTGGATAGCGCGGTCACCATCTGCGACAAGTTCCTCTCCGAGGGACTGATCGTCCGGACACAGCCGAAAGAGGGCATGATGCCGGCCTTCGAGTACGCGAAGCGGGGCAAGACGCACCCAAGTTACCCGATCGTGCTTCTGATCAACTCGGGTTCGGCGAGCGCCTCGGAGATCGTGGCGGGCGCCCTGGGCGATCCGGCCCACGAGCGGGCCATCCTCGTCGGGACCCGCACGCACGGCAAAGGCAGCGTGCAAGGCATCACCTACTACCCCGGCGGCGGGGCCCAGTTGAAATACACCATGGCCTACTACCACCTGCCCTCCGGCCAGCGCGTCAAGAGCCGCGATGAGGTCGAGAAGGAAGGACGCAAGGACTGGGGCGTGGGCGCGGATGTCGAGGTTGATCTGACCAGCGACGAGCTGCGCCAGATGCTGGAGGCCCAGCGGAAGAACGACGTGCTGGGCCAGACGCACCGGGACGGCGACAAAGGCGCCCCCACCCGGCGCACCGTCGAAGAGACGCTCAAGGCTGACCCGCAACTGGCGATTGGGCTTCTGGTTGCCAAGACCAAGCTGATCGAAGCCGGCAGCCTGTCTTCCCCGAGCGTCCTGGCCGCCAAGTAAGGCGATCTCCGGAGTACGACCTTGGCTCACCCAGCCGATACGGATCGATTCGAACAGCAGAGGCAAGAGAAACTGTCGCACATCCAGGCGATGGGCATCGACCCTTACGGGTCCCGGTACGACGACGTCGAGCCGGCGGCGTCGGCGAAGGCGCGGTATAAAGATGGGGATGAGAGTCAGCGGGCGCGGTGCGCCGGCAGAATCGTTTTGCTGCGGGACATCGGCAAGCTGATCTTCATCACCCTCCGCGACCGCAGCGGCACGATTCAGATTGGTTTGAGCAAGAGTCTGCTGACCGATCAGTGGCCGTTGGCCAAGCTGCTCGATATCGGCGACCTCCTCGGCGCCGCAGGCAAGCTGGGCAAGACGAAGACCGGCGAGATCACGATCTGGGTGGAAGAGGGCGGCCTCCGGTTCCTGAGCAAGTGCCTCATCCAGCCGCCGGAGAAGTTCCACGGCCTGGCGGATGTCGATCAACGCTACCGTCAACGCTATGTGGACCTTTGGGCCAATCCCGAGGTCCTGGACCGCTTCAAGAAACGCAGCGAGATCGTCGCGACCATTCGGCGGCTGCTGAACGCGAAAGGGTTCCTCGAAGTAGAGACGCCGATGATGCAGGCCATTGCCGGCGGGGCGGCGGCCAGGCCTTTCATCACGCACCACAACGCCCTGGACCTGGAGCTGTACCTGAGGATCTCGCCCGAGTTGTTCCTCAAGCGGCTGCTGGTCGGCGGCCTGGAACGGGTTTTCGAAATCAACCGCAACTTCCGCAACGAGGGCCTGGACCGGCAGCATAACCCCGAATTCACGATGATGGAGCTGTACCAGGCCTACGCCGACTACCGCGTGATGATGGATATCACCGAGGAGATCGTCTCGGCGTGCATTGAGACGCTGGGCCTGGGCACCCAGGTACAGTTCGGCGAGGTCGAGATTGACTTCAGTCGGCCTTGGCGGCGCGCGAAGTATGCGGACCTGCTTCAGGAGCACAGCGGCTGCGCGATTGACGACCTCGCGGCGATCCGGGCCAAGGCTCGGGCCTTGCAGATCGAGGACGCCGGATGGGACGACGCCGTCGTCGTCAACGAGGTCTTCGAGGCCACGGTGGAAGACAAGCTCATCGCCCCGACCTTCGTGATCGATTACCCGGCCATCCTATGCCCGCTGGCCAAGCGCAGCAAGACCGAGCCGAGGTATGCCGAGCGGTTTGAGCTATTCGTTGTGGGCATGGAGTTGGCCAACGCCTACACGGAGTTGAACGATCCCGCCGTACAGTATGAGAACTTCCTGCACCAGCTTCGCGGCCAGGACGAATCGCTGACGAAGATGGACACCGATTACGTTACGGCGTTGAAGTACGCCATGCCGCCGGCGGGTGGCCTGGGGATCGGGATCGACCGGCTCGTGATGGTCCTGACCGGCGCCACGACGATCCGAGATGTGATTCTATTCCCGCTCCTGAAGCCCCTGGGCCCCGAGAACAAATAGCCCGGCCGGGAGTAGTACTGCGGTGGTGAAACGCGAAGGCCGCGCAGCGCATGGGAATGTGCTTCTGCGGTTGACTCCTTCGCGATCACCCGCGCGGCTGCTCAAGCCCGCAGGGCGAGAGACAATAGCCCAGCGATTCATCGCCGGGTGGCGAGGGCCAGAAAGAAAACGAGTCCCGGCTGGGACGAACGAGCGCCTTCGGCTTGGCGTTGGCTTTCTTTCGCCCCGGCGGGGCTCGGGGTCGTTTGGGATGTTCGTACCCACCGTTGAAACGGTGGGCTATTGTCGGCCGTCCCTCTGGGACTATCTTGATGCTTGGTGGCGGCTTCGTGTTTCCGAGATAGCGTCTTCCTGACTGGTCGTCCGATGCTCAAGCTGTTTCTTTGGCTCAAATACGTTCGCAAACGGCGGATCATTCTCTTGAGTGTGGTGGCCGTGGCGATGTCGGTCTCTCTGCTGATCGCCGTGGCCAGCCTGTTCACGGGCTTCATCGCGGCGTTCGAACGCACCGCCGCCGACGCCCTCGGCGATCTCGTGCTCCGCACGCCGGACGGAATCCAGTTCGAGAACTATCCCGCGCTCATCGAACGCTTGGAGCAGAGCGGCCTCGTCGAGGCCGCCACTGCCTCTCTGTCGGTCGAGGGCCTGCTGCACATGGGCGGCAATGTCCGGCCCGTGATGATCTGGGGGATCGAGCCGGCCCGCCGCGCGCGGGTGATGGGATTGAAAGAGAGCCTGATCCGCCAGGGGAAGACGGCGGACGAGCCCTCCTTCGCGGTCCCCGATCCCCCCGGCGGTGTCGGCGGGTTCGTCGGGATCGGCGTGCTGGCGAAGCCGGACGAGCAGACGGACCAATACGACCAGGAGGCGGTCTGCCAGGAGATGATGAACAAGCAGGTGTCCCTGACGACCCTTACGACGGACCTGACGGCCGAGGGCCAGCGCGAGGTCCGACGGATCGTTATCCCCTTTCACATCGTGGACATCGTGTTCGCCGGCGCCTACCTGCTCGACAGCAGTACGGTCTACATTCCTATCGAGACCCTGCACAAAAAGCTCCATCCGGGCAAGAACGACCCTCTCGCGACCATGATTAGTGTTCGGCTGAAGCCGGGCGTGAGTCCGGAATCGGCCGTCGAGCCCATCCGCGCGTTGTGGAAAACGTTCGCGACGCAGGAGCTGAACTGGGGCCCGATGGCGATTGATCTGACCACCATCCAGACCTCGCGGGAAATGCAGAAGCTGTATATCGGCGAGATCGAAAAGCAGCGGGGCATCCTGGAGGCGACCTTTGGTGTCATCAGTTTTAGCGTGGTCGTGCTCGTCTTTTGCATCTTTCACATGATGGTCAAGCTCAGACAGAAGGATATCGCGATCATCAAAAGCTGTGGCGCCGCGAATTCCTCCGTGGCGGGGTTGTTCCTCGGGTTTGGCGTCTCGATCGGGGTCGCCGGCGCCGGTCTCGGCGCGGCCCTGGGATATCTGATCACGCGGAACATCAACGGGATCGAGGCGTGGATTCGCGTTCTCTTCGGCCTGAAGCTCTGGCGGAGCAGCGTCTACATGTTCGACCGTATTCCGAATGAAGTCGATTGGGGCGCCGCCGCGATGTTTGCGATCCTGGCCATGATCGCGGCGGCGGTGGGGGCGCTGCTGCCGGCCCTCGGGGCCGCCCGGACCCGGCCCGTGGAAGTCCTGAGGCATGAATAGTTGAAAATCCCAAATCCCAAATTCCAAATACCAAATCCCAAACAAGCAGCAATGCTCAAAACTCAAAATTCAAAACGGACGTGGCTCGCGCGAGTGTTTGGTGCTTGGGATTTTGAAGTTGTTTGGAATTTGGTGCTTGGAATTTGGAATTTCCCGTGGGGTCGTCGTGTATAAACTAACTCTGATAGCCCGGTATCTCGTGAAACGGCGCATCACGCATTTTGCGATGCTCGCCGTGGCGCTGTGCGTCTTCACCGTGGTCGTCGTGATGACGGTGATGAACGGACTGGTGGGCGACGCCAAAGAGAGAAATCACGCGTTCACCGGAGATTGCGTCGTCGGCACGGAGTCGCTCGTCGGATTCCCGTACTACGAGGAATTCATGGCCCGCGTGGAGACGACCGGGATCGCGGAAGGGGTCTCGCCGGTTGTCAAAAGCTATGCGATGCTCGCCACGGAGGGCGGCGACCAGCAGAACGTGGAGATCCTGGGGCTGGACCCGGTCCGGCACAGCCAGGCGACGAACTTCGCGCAAACGCTGGATTTTCATGCCGACCGCGTGGGGAAAGCGTTCGAGCCGTCGTATGATGCGAACCTCCCCGGCTGCGTGCTGGGGATCGGCAAGGTTTTGCGCCGGGACGAGCGCGGGCAGTATATGCATTACAGCAGCGCCTTCCGGGTTTCGGTGGACTTGACGTGTTTTCCGCTGAACGCCAAGGGCGCCCTGGTGGGCGCGGGAGCCAACCCCGTTGCGACGAAGCGCTTCTTCTACAGCGACAATTCCCACTCGGGACTCGCGCGGGTCGACGGCGAGTACGTGTATGTCCCCCTGAAGCAGGCCCAATTGCTTTGCATGGGAGAAGCCGGCACGCGGATCACGGCGCTGCACATCAAGTTTCGCCCGGGGGTGGGCCAGCAGGAAGGCTGCCGCCGGATCGAGGCGTTGTGGCGCCAGTTCCAGACGGACAAGGCCGCCGCCCCGAATCATCATCTGCTGGACACGGTGAGCGTCCAGAGCTGGCAGCGGTATCGCCGGGCGGTCGTCGCGCCGGTGGAACAGGAGCAGCTCATGCTGAGCCTGATGTTCGTGCTCGTCGGGATTACGACGGTCTTCATCGTCTTTGTAGTCTTCTACCTGATCATCCACAACAAGCGAAAAGACATCGGCGTGCTCAAAAGCGTGGGGGCATCGAATACGAGCGTCTTGTCTTTGTTCCAGGGCTTCGCCTTCGGGATCGGGCTTATCGGCTCCAGCGCGGGCGTCCTCCTGGGGTGGCTGTTCCTGACGCGGATCAATCAGGTCGAGCAGTGGGTCTACGAGCATTTCGGCTGGCAGATCTGGAACCGCTCGATCTACATGATCGGGGATATTCCCAATCAGGTGGAACCTTCGGTGCTGGGGATCATCGTCTCCGGCGCGATTCTCGCCTGCATGATCGGGGCGTTGGTACCGAGCTACCTGGCGGTGCGGCTGCGGCCCGTCGAGATCCTTCATGCCGGACGGATATAGATGGAGCGGTGCGTGGTCCGTCGCTTGGACTACTCTGGCTAACTTGATTGTATAGGAATTTGCTTTTGTGGATAACTCCTGTGGTTCTGGGAATACTGGGGATAATGGGTAAGTGCGTGATTTGTGGAAAACCCAAAAAGTCCCGGGCGAAGCCGGGATAAGTTCATCGTATAGGAATTTGCTTTTGTGGATAACTCCCTTGGGCTCGTCGGCGTGGCAGACCAAGCCCGGAGGGCGAAAGACCATAGCCCAG
>CAYHAJ010000114.1:0-26920 GCA_964354535.1 uncultured Pirellulales bacterium | reverse complement strand
ACACTGGCCGCTTGGCCCAGCAGATTGATCTGGAGCACCAGGCGGGTGTCGCCTTTGGTCTGCACGATGATCCCTTCCAGTCCGAGCAGGGGACCGGCGATGACGCGGCACCATTGACCCTTGTGGAGATATTTATAGGGCATCAGCGGCGCACCAGCCCGCAAGGCCTGCTCGAAGCGCACCAACTCCCGGATCAGGCTATCCTGGTTCTTCACCTCGATCAGATTCGCCACGCGGTTCGTCTTGAGCAGCTCCACACGCTCGTTTTCATTGCCGCAGAAGAACAAATAGCCGGTGAACAGCGGCAACAGCGACTTGAGCGTCCGATGGCTGTGACGGTGGACCATCCACGTCATCGGCAGGAAATAGCTGATGTTTTTGGCCATCAAATCGTGGGCCAGAGCCTTCTCATTTCGGCTCTTGGTATGCGCGACCCACCACAAACCACTAAACTGCCGGAGGGATTCGGCTTGCGGCCAGACCAGCGGCGGATTCTCACTTACCTTCAGCAACCGTGTTCTCCCGAATTCAACGGGATGCCGGGGTCATCGGCTTATAGATGCCTCGTGATCCCCGCATCCTCTGTTACCTATAAACCAACATCCATCTTCGGTCGATGCCTTCGAACGAAGCCCTATGGTATGCTCCCGGGCCGCAGAAGTCAAAGCAAATGGCCACGGATTGGCAGGATGTGCGGCTTGACCGTCGGGGTTGGCCTCCGTACGATGGACGCCGCAGCGGGCCAGGGGGCTGAGTGGGGACCCTTCGCAGGAGTGATTATGGGACGATCCGGCTCGGTGAGAACCAGGACGAAACGGCAAGGCCGCCGAGGTAATGTTTCCCCGAAGGTGGCCGTGCTGTTCACGTGTATCGGCCGCCGGGTGTCGCTCCTGCGCGGCTTTCAGCAGGCTGCCCGGAAGCTGGGCCTGGACGCTTCTTTCTACGGCACCGATACCAGCCAACTCAGCCCGGCGCTGCAACTGTGTGACAAAGCCTTCCTGGTCGAGCCAACGACTCACGCTCGGTACATCGATCAGCTCTCGTCGATCGTGCGGGGACATGCCGTGAGTCTCGTAGTGCCCACGGTGGACCTGGACCTGGGGCTGCTGGCCCGGCACAAGCAGTGCTTCGAGGACCTGGGTTGCCGTTTGCTCGTATCCGACCCGGACGTGATCGACATCTGCCAGGACAAGCGGCGGACCTTTGGCTTTTTGACAAAGAACGGTTTTCACACTCCCCGGACGATGAGTGTCCGCACGGCCCTGGCCGCCGACCGCCGCGGCGAGCTGACCTGGCCGTGCTTCTTGAAACGTTGGGACGGCTACGCCAGCCGAGACAACGCCGTGGTTCACAGCCCCCGCGAAATGCGCTTCTTTGCCCGCCGAATTCCCAATGCCCTTTGCCAGGAATTCATCGAAGGGACCGAGTACACCTGCGATGCGTATGTCGATTTCGCCCTGCAGGTCCGCTGCGTGGTCCCGCGCCGGCGGATCGAGGTTCGCGCGGGCGAGGTGAGCAAAGCCCAGGTTGTCAAGCACCGAGAGGTCATGGGCGAGGCCAGGAGGGTGGTCGAACTCCTCGGAGCGGGGCCGGGCGTCATCACGCTGCAACTTTTCGTTACAAAGGACAATCATATCAAGGTTACCGAGATCAATCCCCGCTTCGGCGGCGGGGCGCCTCTTTCGATCCGGGCGGGAGCCGATTTCCCCCTGTGGATCTTGCAGGAGGTGACAGGCCGGCGCCCACGCATCCGCTTCGACGATTTCACCGATGGTCTGACGATGTTGCGATACGACGCCGAGGTCTGGCTCAGGGACGGCGATCTCAAGGGAACGAAGGTCGATGTTTGACACACTCATCGGGGACAAACGGCCGCTGAGTTGGATGCTGCAATTCTGGCCTGTACTGCCGGCGGCATTCTTCAGCTCGCTGGCCGCCACGGCCCTGTGCCGGCGGGCCGCGCTTCGCTTCGGAATCGTCGACCGGCCCGATGGCCGGGTCAAGACACACGTCGAGCCTGTGGCCTACCTGGGCGGCGTGGGCATGCTGATCGGCTTGACCGTCGGTACCCTGAGCGGCACTTGCCTGCTGCGAAGTGACGCGGTGTTTCCGCATGCGCTTCTCTGGCTCCTGGGAGTCCTGGCGGGAGCTGTAATCGCGTGTTCGGTGGGATTGGCCGACGATCTCCTGGACCTGCGGCCGTGTCACAAGATACTCGGGCAAGTGCTGGCCGCGACGGTTCTGCTGCTGGTCGGCATCAATCCCAACCTGCAACAGATCGCGAAACCGCTGGGTCTGCCCCTGTCGGTGGATGCCGAAGCCGTTCTCGACGTCCTGGTCGTGGTGTTTTTCGTGCTCGGAGCGACCAACTCGCTGAACCTGCTCGACGGCTTGGACGGCCTCTGTGGCGGCGTCACGGCCATCGTCACTATCGCCTTGCTGCTGCTGGCGGTTCATCTGGCCACCTGGGGCTTCAGCGACATCGGTGATCCCGTACGGATCGTGATCTGCCTGGGCCTGGTGGGGACGGTCTGCGGCTTTCTGCCCCTCAATCGCCACCCCGCCAGGATCTTCATGGGCGACGCCGGCAGCATGTTGCTGGGCTTCGTGGCGGCGGCCTTGATGATCCTGTTCGCGGAGCGTGTGGTTCGCTGGTGGCTGGCCGCGGTTGTCGTTTTCGGCCTGCCCATCCTCGATACCGCCGTGGCGGTCGTTCGTCGCCTGCTCAATCATCGTCCCGTCTTTGTTTCCGACCGCGGCCATATCTACGACCAGATGATCGACCGCGGCATCCCTCTCAAACGCACCGTGGCGATCTGCTATGGCCTCGCGGGATTCTACGCTCTACTCGGCGTGCTGATGAGCCAAATCCGGACTCGCTACGCTGTGGCGGTCTACCTCCTGATCGCTGCCATGTCCGTCTTGATCGTCTGGCGAAAGGGCTATCTCAAGATGCACGGCCTGCGCGGCGCCGTCCCGACCTAACACCAGAATCACACCTGGCACCACAGTTACTAATCCGCAATCCCTCAGATTGTCACCGTCAAATACTCTGTGTCACGATCGAATCGAGCCGCTCCCTCGAACGCCGCAGGGATTAGCAGGCAGTCCCCGGCCTGGAACTCGACCGGCTCAGTCTCCCGGGAGACAATCGCGCCGCTGCCGGTGAGGAAGACCAGCACTCTCAAGCAGCCTCCGCCGAGAAATAGCTCGCCGTTACTCGCCTGATGCCCCTTGTCCACTTTGAAGTACTCGCAATCGACCAGGCGCCCGAGCGTTGTGACCGGCAGCTTGTCCGGCGTGATATCGAAGTGGATGCTCTCCAGGGCTTCGGCGACGTGCAGCGGTCTGGGCCGGCCCGTGTCATCCACCCGGTTCCAGTCGAAGACGCGGTAAGTGGTATTGGAGGGCGTCTGAATCTCGGCGATCAGCAGACCCGCCCCGAGGCTGTGCACCGTCCCAGCCGGGATGAAATGGCACTGGCCCGGCTGGACCGGGACGGCCGCAAGGAGGTCGGCGGCCGTCCCATTCCCGATTGCCTTGGCAAACCGCTCTCTCGTAACGCCTCTCCTAAACCCTTTGTAGATCACTGCCCCCGGCTCGGCTTGGATGATATACCAGCACTCGGTCTTGGGATCGCCTTGGCCCATCCGCCGGCAGGTCTCCGGGTCCGGGTGAACCTGCACACTGAGCACCTCCTGGGCATCGAGGAGCTTGACCAGCAATGGAAACCGTGGCGGAAAGTCCTGTGTTCCGGCGATCTCTTGCGTATGCCGGCGGACGACCTCACTCAGAGTCAATCCCGCCAGTGGACCATTGCCGATCGTCGATTGTCCCTCAGGCAAGTCGGCGATCTCCCAGCTTTCGCCGATCTCTTGCCCCGGCGGCAGCACCTTCCCAAAGACCTCTTCGAGTCTGCGCCCGCCCCAGATCCGCTGCTGGAACACCGGCACCCATTTCAAAGGATACATTTTCATATCGCACATTCTACCAGAGGGGGCACCCAAAGGCGATGAATCGCGTCGGGGGATGTCATTTCAGCGGGGGGTGGCTGGCATCCGGTGGTGGGCCCCAGATCCATCGTGCCGGCCCGGCCCTGGAAATTGGCTTTGTTTTGCCGAAGCCCTTGGTGCATCCAGTTCGCCACAACGATTGTTCCGACCACGTGCTTGCCGTTCGCACCACTCTGGAGGAATTGGCTTCGTTTCGCACGGTTGGTCCAGTACCGGCGGCATCGGCGACCTTGTCGGTCCTTGCCCATTCCTGCCCGTCTCAGGGTAATTGGCTGTGTTTCTGTCACAATGTACGTATGGGACGTGCCGCCAACGCCGTTGCCGCCGGGTGAATACCACGCTGGTACGCTGGCGCTTTATGACTACTGTCGCCCGCCACGGATGGCGCCGGACTTCCCCTTGCTGCCTGGTGCGGCGGTCGACGGCGGGTGGCGATTCGGCTTCAGCGTCAGCGATACGAGCACGTGTGTCTTCGTCGATCCGTTGGTCGCAGTTGGGTATGACTACTTTGTGGATTCGGGCCCCAACTTTGCGTCAGTGTTGTTGCCTTCGGTCGGAGACAACCTCTACGACCTCTGGCTGTGGAACGAGGTCGCCAATTCCTGGACGGATTCCAGCGTGGATCTCACGGGCGGCTCTCGATACGATTTCGCGTCGGAAGGCGTGAACAAATTTCGGATTCTGGGCATTGAGCCCTCGGCCGGCTTGGACCCCGGCGACGCGACCGCCTTCGTGACCGGCCTCTGGTTCACGAATACCGGCTCGGTATCCATGTGGCAGGTCCCGATCAGTCTCGACACGACGGTGCCGGCCCCTGGTGCTCTGGCCCTGTTGTCCCTCGGATTGGTGGGTTTGGGCTTTGTGAGAAGGAAGCTGACGTAGAGGAAATTCACTCAGTTGCTCGGCCACGGAGAAAATGCTCTCGACGAAGCCTCCCGCACATATCTCCGAATTCTTCACGATGTAGTCGCGAATGGCCCTCAGCGTATCGCGACCCGGCTCGATCGAGAGAATAATCATTTGCGCACGAGCCTTCGCTTGGCTTCCTCCTGTGGGACGGCCCTGCCGGCTTCAGCGGCCGCCGGGCCCAAGTCGACCTTCTTCCGCACGTCGTTCTCGGGAGTCAAGTCGTTCCAGGAGGCCTCATCCGAGGAGTCTCTTGGCCTCTTCTTTCACCGTCGCCACCTGAGCCTGTTCCTGACGGCTACGACTATACCTATCGGAGGTAGTCCAGGATGCCGCTGGCGATGGCCTGGGCGAGGCGGTTTTGCCAGGCGGGGTTCCGGAGGCGGGAGGCGTCCTGGGAGTTGGAGAGGTGGCCGATCTCGACCAGGACAGCCGGACAAATTGTGTTGATGAGGACCTTGTAGTCGGCTTCGCGGATGCCGTGACTGTCGCTACCCGTGGCGACCATCGCCTCACTGATTTGCCCGGCAGCCTGGTTGGCCTCCCGCGAGGCGGACCGGGCGACAAAGATCGTGAAGCCTTGACGGCCCCGGTCAGGGTTCGAGTCGGAATGGATGCTGACAAAGAGGTCGGCATTGCGGCGGTTCGCGAGGTCGGCCCGCTCTTCGAGCTCGAGGAAGCGGTCGTCCTGACGGGTCATCAGGATGCCAACGCCTTTCTGTCCGAGCAGGGTCACGACCCGTTGGGCGACCTGCAGGTTAATGTCCTTCTCATGGAGGCCGCCGGGGCTGATGGCTCCGGGATCGCTGCCGCCATGGCCCGCGTCGATGACCACTAATCCGCGGGCGCGCGGCGGCGCCGGGCGGGTCACCGGCGGTTGCGGCACGGCGGAACGAAGGTGTTGACGGATCTGGGGGATGAGGAAGTCCGACACATATAGGGTGCCGCTCTCTCTTTTGACCTGGCCGACGGGTCCGATGGCCTTGAAGTTGACGAAGAAGCGTCCGTCCTCGTGGGTGAAGATCAGCACCGTGTTGGCGGCATTCTTCAGAATGACGAAGGTCTCGTTGCGTTCCTCGATCCGCAGGCCCAACCGTTGCGCCAGATCCTCGAGGGTCGTCGTCCGCTCACCGACGACGACCTTTGGCGTCTGGTTCTGTGGCTGCTGGCAGCCGGAGATGACCAGGGTTGCCAGTCCCAAGGCGAGGACCGATGACGCACAACGGTAGACGGACGATGGATCTCGACGCCGTCCTCCGTCCTCCGCCCTCTGTCCTGCGGCTGCGATTTTCCGGTCTCCAATCTCAGGCGGACAAGCGAGTATGCTCCTTCTTGCGCTCATATAAGGGCTATTATCGGAAATCCGGCAGCCAAGGGTTTAGATTTCCTGCAATAATTCCTGCACGCGGCACGGGAAAGCCATTCTCCTATGCCGTCCGCGGGCATCACGGAGGATCTGTCCGCCAGTCCACCGCCATAAGGGCGAAATCGACGAGATCCACGCAACCGTCCCGGTTGGCGTCCGCCCGTTCGCAGTAGTCGTTGCGTCTCGAGCTCTCCGGCGCCAGCCAATAATGGCTCAACTCGTGCAAATCGACCAGGTCTACCCGGCCGTCCACGGCCAGGTCGCCCGCAGGCGGCTGTGCGTTGAAGACAATCGTGAAAGGCTCGGACGGTTCGTAGTGATTGGCGTCCTCAATGGCGTCCCAGATGCGCAGCGTGACCCACTGGAGATTCTCGCCCGTCGTCGCTTGGTAGGACATATGCACGTGGGAATCCCCTCGCAGGCTGTGGATACTGCTGTGACTGAAGGATTGGCCGGCGGCATCGATGATGAACTGGGGGTAGTCTTTGTGGACGACCCGCAGCCCGGGCGACAGGGCCAGACATTCGACATTAATCCTATAGTCAACGTCGGGATCGCCCGCCAAGCTGCGGTTGGGGTCGTAGGTGTAGCCCGCCTGTGGAGTGACGGCCTGGAACACGTCGAAGCCGGGCTCGCCGATGCGATAAGGGTAACTGGGGAAAATGCTCCTTTGCAGAGGGTAAAACCAATTGCCATAGGGCGTCTCGCCGCTGTCGCGGTACTTCTGGCGACGGTCGACGAACAGGGTCCTATCGTCCGGCGTTCCTTCGATGCCATCACCGTTGCAGCCGATGATGAAGTGATCCAACGAGCACTCCGCCCCTGCGGACATGCAGTACGTCAGAATGATGGTGATGGAGAGCACATTGGCGAGTTTCATCTTTGCGCTCCTTAGGGGTTTTCGGGCCATTTCGGGGCGGCTTCGGGATACCAATTGCAGACGCCCGGGTACTGGTAGGTCTGCTCGAACTGCAGGCCCTCGGCGTGGCCGTCCGCAAACAGATAGTGCGAGGTTCCCAGGTGCCGGTCCCAGGCGATGAACCGTTTGGCGTATTCGACCGAGCCTTCCCATGCTTCGGGATGGATGTGGTCGGCCAGGCGGAAGCTCTCGGTGTTGGGGGCCTCGCTGATCCAGATACATGCCATCGGTCGGCGGATGGTGTTGACGCAGTTGTACCGGTTGGAGCGTCCGCCGTAACGATAGTGGACCGGGTCCAGCAGGGCGTTGACCGCAAAACTCGAGTATCGGGCTTCCTTCTGCTCGCTCAGCGGTCGGTCCCAGTTGACGAACTCCTTGCCCTTGTCGCTGGGGCAGCGGAACAGGAGCTGCTCTTTCGTGTAGCGGGTCAGGACGCGGAGCCAGTGATCGTTGGGGTCCTCGATATGGCACGAGCTGGGCGGCAGCCGGTAGCCTGAATCGGGCAGGTAGGTCTGCAGGGCAATGCCCATCTGCCTTAGATTGCTCAGGCACGCGATCTTCTGGGCCTGTTTGCGGGCCCGGCTCAGCCACGGCAGCAGGATGCCCATCAGCAGGGCGATGATCGAGATGACCACCAACAGTTCGACCAGTGTGAAAGCGGTGTCCCCGGGGCGTCGCGTGACGCCCCGGAGACTCCTGTGACGCACAGGCTGGCATGAATCCCTTCTCATGACGAATCCCCTTTGCAGAGGTCAGCCTTCATGGTCGTGATGATCGTGGTCATGGTCGTGCGGCTCATGCTCGCCACCGTGGTAGATGCCCGACCGACCCCAGTTCTCCACGAGAATCTCGAGATCGTGAATATCGACGGTGCCATCCCCGTTGAGATCGCCCGTGATGGGCTGGATGACGGTCTTGGCAAATCGCATCGTGAAATCGGCGGAGCGCTGGTACGTGCCACCGGCATCACGGGCCGAGAGGACAATGAAGACCTCCTCGTCGGTTTCGTCGAGCCAGAAATAGAAACCCATGTGATCGTGGATGCCCCAGGCCCCTTCCTCGGCCAGATATCGCTTTTCCAGGGGATAGAGGTCGCCGTTCTTCTGCATCGCCGGCGTATCGTCGGGCCGGAGTGCAAAGAAGTCGTCCTCTTCGAGGTTTGCGCTGATCCGCTCCCGGCGCACGCAGATGTCCCACGCGGGTACGGTGTTGGGATCGGTGCTGGCGAGGTTCCACGCCCCCTGCGGGCCGAAGGCGGAACTCCAGCCGTCCAAGTGTTCGGCGCCGTGCGGGTCGCCGTAACCTTCCTCCTTGCTGTAGAGGAAATCGCACGTATAGAGCACCTTGTTGGGATCGCCCGGCTTGGGGAGCGGCTTGCCCTCTTCGAGAACCTCTGTCAGAATCAGAAACGTAGCGCCGTTGGCATGCTGCCAGTGGGGCCAGCCGGGTGTCGCCGCCGGATGCAGGGGCGGCATCGAGAAGAGCCAGAGCTTGCTGTTATCGGTCGGGTCCAAATCGACCGCCCCCTCGTCGGGCCGGCTCCAGTCGGCCGGGCGCCACGTCGGGTTGACGCCGACGTGGATGTGGGCGACGGCCGCACCATGCCCGTGTGCCTCCTGGCCATACATGGTGGCGGGGACCGCCGCCGCCAGGACGAAGATCGTGATACTGAACGGTAGTCTTCTGTAGGTGTTTCGTAACAACACGTTTTTCATCGCTTTCACTCCCTGTCAATCTCACGCGCACGTTGAATGACGGCTTCGAGGAGGCACCGTCGGCGGCGACGAGCGGGAAACCTCAGCCGAACCAACGGCGGTCGGTTGGCGAGCGCGCGAACCCGTTGCGCCCAAAGGACGGCCGGCGCGTGTTACTTCTTAAGCGGGTTGTTGCTGGTGCAAGTGAGGTGGGGCGCGGGCGTGGTGGACTTGGGGATGGTGATCCTGGATATGCTCAATGAATTCGGGCGCGTGGCCAAGGCGGGGCGGGGCGTCTGCGACAACCTCGATGGGGGGATCAAGCATGAGCTTTTTGGATAAGACGCAGAGCTGCTGACAGACGGAGCAGTCCTCGGAATGGTGGTCCGCTGGATGCGCGAGACTGCTGAGATGGACAACCAGTGGCAGTCCACTTGTCTGGGCAACAATTGCCAGACAGCTCAAGAGGACGACAGTTATTCGCAGCTGCCCTTGCATTCTCATGTCGCTCCCCATCATCAGCCCTCTTTGTACGGCTGCCAACCGCCCCGGTTCAGGCACAAGCGGGGCACAGGCCCTCCAGCCGGACCTGTTGGCGGTTGACGACGAAACCCTCTTGCGAAACGTTGGCCATGGGCACAAGGATGTCCGTAAGGCAGGTGGTCACGCCGCAGTTGGTGCACGTAAAATGTGGGTGGCACTGATGTTCCGTGCAATGATCGGCCAACTCGAAATACCACGCGCGCTGGTAGGTGAACGCCCGGTGGACCAGTCCGACCTCCATCAACGATTCCAGCGTTCGATACACGGTGACCTTGTTCAGGGCCCGTAACGTCAACTGCTCCGCGATCTGATCCTGACGCAGGGGTCGGGCCGCCTGCATCAGGACCTGCAAAATGGCGAGCCGGGCCTCGGTGCAGTAGAGCCTTGCGTGTTTCAACATTCGACGGGCTTTCTCCCGTGATGGGGACGTCATGCTTGGTTCTCCTGACGCGCAGGCTCGTGATGGTGGTGCTCTGAGTGCAGATGGGGCGAGCGGACGAACAGCAACGGGGCAATAATGTCGCTGGTGCAGCAGGGCAGCCAAACGGCGATAAAAAGCACCAAAAACATCCCGAGGAGGGTCAAGATCGTGATATCCCCCTGCGTGTTCATCAGGATGTGAGCCGACGAGGCCCACGTGCTGACGAGGATGTGGCCGGCGTGCGGGAACTTGGTGCGTGGCAGGAAATTGCCGATGAGCAGGCCCAGCAAGGCGGCCGGGTTGACGATATACCACTCTTCGATGAAACCGAGATGGATTTTCGGCCTGTGCTGCTCGTGCGGCTCGCCCGGCCGGTCTGCCACACCCACACTCGGACCGTGGTCTGCATGGCCGCCATGGGCTTCCTCCTCTGTCGGGATGGCCACGCCCAGGACACTCTCTCCGAAGAACGGGATGATGGAGTTGCTCAGCGTGGCGGTGCCCACCGAGGCACAGTAACCCACCAATAACACGGTGAAAAAGCTCCGGGTCTTTTCGTGCAGGCGGAACATCGATCCGGCCACGATGGCCGACAAAGCGACATGGGTGGGGTGAAACACATAAAAGAGCCGATATGTCGTGGCCTGGGAGAGGTTCTGAAAAAGCAACATCATCACGACCCCGGTCAGGGAACCGAACAGCGTGAACGGGGCATGGGCTTTCAACTCGTCCAGCACGATCGCAAGTTTTCGGTACATCGCCCACATACTCCTAAACTGCCTATCATCCGATATCCACCCCTATTCTAACGTCGCGGCAGAGATTTGCAACTAAGTTGCAAGTTTTATCCGGGGCCGCTATTTCGTAGATTTTATGTGTGGCCGAGCAAGGTCTCACCCACGTTGAAAGAGTAGCAACATGATTGCCGTTCCCGATTCACTTCCGATGCAGTCTGCCGAGATGACCCTGGCCGTCGCCGGGTGGATGGGCGTTTTGGCATCGCTGCACGTATGCGCGGTGCTGCGCCTGCCGATCCTGGCGGCTTACATGGTAGGTACGGGAGCTTCGCGCAAACGCGTGCTGCTTCTGGCCCCCTTTCTGACCGTCGGGCTTCTCAGCGGCACGGTCTTACTGGGGATAACGGCCATACCCTTGGCCGACGGTGTCCACCGGACCCTGCAAGTGAGCAAGTATCTGTTTTGGATCCTGGGTGCTTGTCTGGTGGTGGTCGGCATGCCGCTCTCCGGGCTGATCGATCCGCAACTCGTGCCAGAACGATGTCGCAAGATCTGGGAGCGCCTGGCCAAGACCGACGCGCTCGGTGCGCTGTTGTTGGGTTTCGTTCTGGGCCTGCTGCAAACGCCGGCTTGTCCAACTTGCCGGGCCGAACTGCTGGCCGTCGTCGCGGCCGTGCCGGCCCAAGGCTCCTCGATTTCCCTTCTGGATCTGCTCATGGGCTTTGCGGCGGGGCAAAGCCTCCTTGCCGGGTGTGTCGCGGCCTGGGCGGGTCTGCTCCGACCGCACCTGCTCGCCTGGCTACGAACGCGGATGTGCTCGGCCGAGCCGCGCGCGCAGTTCCTGACCGGGAATATGCTCGTCATGCTCGGCATTTACTTTGTGATTGTGGGTTAACATGGATCCCCTGGAAGACCGCCGGATTCTTCAGCGTCAGCAGCAGCAGCGCCGCCAAGAATACAAAGAACTGGCGACCAAGAGCTGCTACAGTGTCCTGATCGTCACGATCGGCCTGGCGGCTCTGCGACCCTTGCTGGTCCACCAGATCCTCAGCCGGGCCGACGCCTACGCGGCCGTCGGACAACTCGAGGAATCCCAGCGCCAATGTGACAAAGCCTTGCTGATCGACGACAACAGCAGCCGGGCCTGGTGCCAGTTGGCACGCATCCGCAAGATCAAGGGCGACCGCGACGCGGCTTATGAAGCCTACGGCAGAGCCGTGCAAGCCGACCCGGCCAACCGGTCCGCCAACTTCGAATTGGGGATGATGTACGCCGATGACGGCCGACTCCAGTCGGCCATCCCGTATTTTGAGCAGGTGCGGAGCTTGGCGTCGGACACCATCCTTCGTGGCCAGCCCGAACCGACCTCCTATCATCGGGCCGCGCTGCACATGCTGGTGCAGTGCTACCAGAAGGTTGGCGATTCGGTCAAGATCGAGATGGTCCTCAGGGAGATCCGCGTTTTCTACCCCGATTCTGCGGGCACGCCGGATTCGTCGCCGTTGCTCCCGGCGGATCACCCTTCGAACTGATCCCGCGCGAAACAGGCTCGGCGCCCTCCCTTGGCGCACACGCAGCCCTGCGCATATTCCCGCACATCCTATCCACTCCGGCGGGTTCGCTGTATACTGGAGCCGGCGCGCCATCCAAGCGGTTGAAACCGACCCAAGGCCATCAGGCAGTAATGCTTGCGGGTGCACGTTACGCCGGATGGTTTCGTAAAGATGGTGTGGCGAGAAACTGGGTGGATTGGAGTACGGCAAAACGGACATTGGTCCTGCTTTGCCAGACTCCAGTTCCATGATGGAAAACGGTTGCAGGCCATGAAGATTTTGAAACGGCCTTCGGAATTTGGGCAAGTCCAGCCCCGGAGTGTCCTGACCATCGGCAACTTTGATGGCGTCCACGTGGGGCACCAGGAGATTCTCCGGACGGCCCGCGCCATTGCGGAAAGTCGCGCTGCGGAACTGGTCGTGATGACCTTCGAGCCCCACCCGGTCGCGATTCTGCACCCCGAGAAAGCGCCGGGCGTGCTTACGCCTCTGCCGCTCAAGCTCCACCTGCTCCAGGAGTATGCGGATCGGTGCGTGATCGTCCTGAAAGACAACCGTGATCTGTTGAAGCTTTCGCCGGAGCAGTTCGTGGACCAGTTTTTGATGGCCGCGATCCGGCCGGCCGTGATTGTCGAAGGCGACGATTTTCACTTTGGCGCGAACCGGGCCGGCGATGTTCACACCTTGGCCCTGTTCGGGCGTCAGAAGGGGTTTGAGGTAACGGTCGTTCCCGCCCGGCAGATCGAGTTGGCGACAGGACAGGCCCTGCGAGTGTCGAGCACGATCATTCGCTATATGCTCGAAGGTGGGCATGTGGCCGAGGCGGTCCGCGCGCTTTCCCGGCCTTATCGGCTGATCGGTCCGATCGTTTCGGGATGGGGTCGCGGCCGCAAGCTGGGTTTCCCGACGCTCAACCTGAGCAAGCCGGATCAGGTCATTCCGGCCGAAGGCGTCTACGCGGGTTTGGTCGAGACGGCCGCCACGCAGGAGGAACTCCTGCGAAAGCAGGAGCACGTCCCCGCGGTGTTCAGCCTCGGCCAGGCGCGCACCTTTGGCGATCAGCACCCGCTGCTGATCGAAGCCCATGTGCTGCGGGGACCGGTGGGCGATCGGACGGGCCATTGGTTGGCGATGGATTTCGTGGAGCACCTGCGGAGCCAGCACAAGTTCAATACGCCGGAGGAACTCGTCGCGCAGATTGCTCAAGACTGCGAAGCCGCTCGGCAGGTACTGCGCTCGGCCGGCGGAACGTGATAGAGATTGGAATAATGGAATGATGGAATAGTGGGTGAGCATCTCTGAAGCTCCGCAACATTCCAGGATCCCATTATTCCAGGGTCCTTTAGGTGATGTGCGATGTTCATCTATGAGTTGGTTGTTATTCTCGCGATGCTGGCCCTCAACGCCGTCTTCGCGGCGTACGAGATGGGACTGGCCTCGATCTCGCGGGCGCGGTTGGCCATCCTGCTGCACGACCGCAAGCGGGGGGCGGCCGACGCCGTCCTCATGAAGGACCGCATGGAGGCCAGCCTGGCCGTGGTCCAGGTGGGGATCACCGTAGTGGGGGCTATCGCCGCCGCCACCGGCGGAGCGGGCGTCCAGGAGCAGTTCTCGCCTTACCTGCAACAGTCGGGCCTGTCCGGGACTCTGGCAGACATCCTGTCACTGGCAATTCTGGTCGTGCCCCTGACCTTTGTGACTATCGTTTTCGCCGAACTGGTCCCGAAGATGTTCGCCCTGCACAACAACGAGTGGGTCGTGCTTCGTCTGTCACCGATCATGAGGGTTCTGTCCCGGGTGGCTCATCCGGTGGTCTGGGTCACCGAGGGCACGGTCAAAGCCGTGGTGCGTCTGCTGCCGCACCATGCGCGGGCGGAAACCGGAGCGAAGAGCCAGTGGCTGCACGAGCTGCGAGCCGCCGTGTCGCTGGCCCGGACCTCCAAGCTCATGGGCGAGCGCGAGGAAAAAATCGTCTTGGCGGCAGCGCAAATGTCGGCCCGGCCCGTTCGCGACATCATCATTCCGGCGCAGGACATGTCGATGATCTGCGTGGGGAGCACCCTGATGGAGGCGCTGGTGCAAGCCCACATGGACATGCACACCCGATTCCCGGTCTGTACGAAGCCGAACGACCCGCAGAGCGTGGACACCTACCTGAATTTCAAAGACATCGTCGCGGCGATGCGGGTCAATCCCAAGGACCCGAGCATCAAGGGGATATCGAGGCCGATCAAGAAGGTCCAGGAGGACCTGGTGCTGTCGAACCTCTTGGAGATGATGATCCAGCAGAAGACGCACATCGTGCTCGTCGTCTCCCAAGAGGGGACCGTACTGGGGATGGTGACGTTGGAGGACGTGATTGAGGAATTGGTGGGCGAGATCGAGGATGAATTCGATCGGCTCCCAGTCCACATCCACCCCTGCGGCGCGGCGGCGTGGATCATGGGAGGCGGCGTGCCGATGACCACCGTGGCCTCGACGGCCGGACTGGACTGGTCGGCCAAGTTCGCCGGCGGACGCGTGCCCCCCTTGGCCGAATGGGCAAGACAAAATGCCCCCGACGGACTCCAGGGCGGCGTCGCGATCGAGAGAGACGGTCTGCGGGTCGTGCCCCGCAAGTTCCGCCGCAGGAAGCTCTCCGAGGCAATGGTCTGCGCCGCCGGAGAGACCGGTCCCCGCGACGACGGCGAGGGCAACCGGCCCGAGCCGAAGAGAGAGCAAGGAAACGCTTGAGAGACTGTCTTGGGTGGTGACGAGCCGACGCGAGGCCGGCCTCTTCTGCTGGGAGTTGTGCGTTTACGCGGGCGTGAGTTGCCCGTAGGGGCGAATGGTTGTGCGCCTCTGCTCCGAGCCGCGTCACTGTCACCGGTCCACGCTTCCCCCAAGTCTACCCGCCACGGCAGGACAGCCGCAGCACTACTGCTCCGTCTATCGCAAAGCAGTGGGTGGCAGCGGCAAGCTCCGAAGCGGGTTCTCAATCGCGATGCATCGCGTGGAGAGCCCAGACTCCGTTTGCCGCTGCCACCCCGGCATCCACCAAGTTGGTGTGGCTGAAGTACTGCCAGGAAACAGGGCTGCAGATTGCTGGTGATTTTGTCGGTTTTCTTCTGGACAGAAGGCGCCCCGGCGGTATAATACCTCTCTGAAACAGCGGGATCGTCCGCCCAAGGCTGGCTTGATACGACAGCGAGGTTGACACCACGGATAGAGCCTGAAGGTGGAAGAGGCCACTCGACGGAGCGACGTTTCCATTGCGTGCGCCGTTGCGCAGAGTAAGCGGCGGGCCAGCGCGAGTGGACCCGTGTGACATCATCCCGCTCGAACAGTGCCTCGGCGGGCCGAGGTATTGGTCTGCGCGTAGCCCGTCGAGGCGGTACAGAGATTGAACTGATGAGGAAAGGAGGGAACATCCATGCGCAGAGTGTTTGTGACGTGCCTGATTGTGGTCGCGGTCCGTGGATTTGCGGGTGCGGCGGAGGTGCAGGTCAACGTGCGGACCAGTGCGGCCCAGACCAATGCGGCGGTGGCCACGGGTGCCGGAGGTTCGGTGATCGCCTGGAACAGCTACTACACGACCTCCGGCCGGTCCAACGACATTCTCGCCCGCCGGCTCAACGCCAAGGGCGGCTTTCTCGGGGACGAGTTCCGTGTGAACGTAGCGAGCGAGGGCAACCAGACCGAGCCGGCCGTGGCGATCAATGCCCAGGGCCGGTTCGCGGTGGTTTGGCAGGGGCTTGGACCCGATCAAGAAGACATCTTCTTGCGGCTGTTTCGGCCCACCGGTGACGCGCTCACGGGCGAATTGCTCGTCAATCTGGCTCCGGCCGGTCGGCAGCTTTATCCCAGCGTAGCCGCCGGAGGCGCTGGCACGTTCGTGGTGGCCTGGGAGAGTCGGGAAACAACCGCCGGCGAGGACAAGACGGCGGTGCGCGTGCAGCTCTTCGACCCGAACGGCTCCGGCCTCGGCGGCCAGATCCTCGTGGATCCTGATATCTACGACTGCCGGTACCCGGAGGTGACGATGGACGGCGCGGGGCGTTTCGCCGTGGCGTGGATGCGGGATCGAACCAATCACCCTATCGTGGCCCGTTTGTTCGATGCCAACGGCGTCCCCATCACCGACCCGCTGGCGGTGAACACGGCCAGCATCGCCTCCATCACGCGGCCTTCGATTGCGATGAACTCGCGCGGATGGTTTGTGGTGGCTTGGGACGGGGACCCCAACCGGGCGAGCGAAGACGATATATACGCCTGCTGCTATAATCCCCAGGGTGTACCGCGGGGCGCGCCTTTCGTAGTCAACACGATCCGCGCCGGCGCCCAACAGTGGCCGCAGGTCGCCAGCAACGATGCGAATGAATTTGTCATTGTCTGGGAGCACGACACCGGCGACCCCAATGCCGCCACCGAGATCGCCGGACGGTACTTTGACCGCAACGGCGTGCCTGTCGGCGAGCAGTTTCAGCTCAACACCAATACACCCGATCGGCATCGGTATCCGGACGTCGCGATGACCGACGATGGCTCCTTCCTCACTGCCTGGGAGCGCAACGGTCAGGACGGCTCCAGCTACGATATTTTCGCCTTCCTCGCACCCTCTCTGCGGCCGGCCGATCCCAATCAAGGGAATTGAGGCTCGAGCCCGATTTTCTGGTCGAGGAGGCTCAAAAGCATTACCATAGCATGCCTCGGACGACGGCGGTGGTCGCCGTCGCGAGGTGATTGGGCCTTGTGTGAAGGAGAATGGAGATGGCAGGCGTGCATCCGGCGGGCGGACATACTTCTCGGCGGCATTTTCTGGGCACGATGGTGGCGGCGGGGGCCGCCGGTCTGGCGACAGTCTCCGCGCTGACCTCGTCCGGCTGTTCGGACTCGATGAGGCGGTCGTTGAGCGGGAGAGTGAGCCGGGGCATCCAGAGCGGCGATACCCTCCTCTTCCAGGGCGACTCGATTACGGACGCCGGCCGGGATCGCAATCGGGAGAGCAGTGCCAACGACTCGCGCGCCTTGGGCTCCGGGTACGCTCTTTTCACGGCCTCGCAATTGTTGGCCACCCGGGCGGACGCCGGCCTGACGATCTATAATCGCGGCATCAGCGGCAACAAGGTCTTTCAACTCGCCGAGCGCTGGGACAAGGATTGTGTCGCTTTGAAACCCCATGTCGTCAGCATCCTGATTGGCGTCAATGACATCTGGCACACTCTCAACGGCAAGTACAACGGCACGGTGGAGATCTACGAAAGGGACTACCGGGCCTTGATCGAGCGCACGCAACGGGAGTTGCCGGGGGTCAGGCTGGTGATCTGCGAGCCTTTCGTGCTCCGTTGCGGGGCCGTCAACGATAAATGGTTCCCTGAGTTTGATGGCTATCGGGCGGCCGCCCGCCGGGTGGCAACGGAGTACCACACGGCCTTTGTTCCGTTCCAGGCGACGTTCGATCAGGCTGTCAAGATGGCTGGGCCCGAGTACTGGGCCAAGGATGGGGTCCATCCGACCATGGCTGGTGCGGCCCTCATGGCGCAGACTTGGCTCGATACCGTTTTGCCTGCGCGGGCGTAAGGACGCCTTGTTATCAGGATTCAACGCGGGAAGTATACGCCTTTTGACTACCCATTTTGCCGTTGTATTCGCCCCGGGAGGCAGATATGCTGTCTCACTCGTTTGTTCTACATGACAAGACGAGGATTTTGGAGGTATTGACGATGATGGTGAGCAGGCAGTTTCGTTGGATAGGGGTTTGCGGTGTCTTGCTGGCGGTCGTGTCGGCGGGTCTGGCCCGGGCGGCGGCGGACCCGAACGTGTTCAAGACCGACATGGACAAGGTCAGCTATATCATCGGGACCCAGATTATCGGTGGCTTCAAGCAACAGGGGGTCGAGGCGAACATCGAGTTGCTCATTCGCGGGATTCGGGAAGCCGTGGCGGGGCAGAAGTCCCCGTTCGCGGAAGACGAGCAGAAGCAGATCATGACGGCGTTTCAGCAGAAGATGATGGCCAAACTTCAGGCTCAACAGCAGCAGCAGCAGGCACAAGCGATGGAAAAACTCGGCAAAGAAAATGAGTGGAAACTGAAACAGACCAAACCCGAGCTCATGAAGTTCGATCCGCAGAAGGACTACTTCTGGGTCCTCGAGACGAACAAGGGTACGGTCCGGATCAAGTTGATGCCCAACGTGGCCCCCATGCACGTGACGAGCACGATCTACCTGACCAACCGGGGCTTCTACGACAACACGATCTTCCATCGCGTGATCCTGAGCTTCATGGCGCAAGGCGGCGATCCGCTGGGCACCGGCCGCGGCGGCCCCGGCTATCAATATGAGGGCGAGATCAGCCCGAACGTCAAGCACGACCGGCCCTACCTGCTGAGCATGGCGAACGCTGGGCCGGGCACCGACGGTAGCCAGTTCTTCATCACCTTCGCGCCGACGCCCTGGCTGGACGGCAAGCACACCATCTTCGGCGAGGTCGTGGAAGGGCAGGACGTGGTCAAGAAGCTCGAAGCCGTGGGCACCCCGCAGGGTAAGCCGAAGGAAGAACTGAAGATCGTCAAAGCCACCATCAAGGAAGAGGCGAAAGGATAACCAATCCACTCGGGTGGGCTATCATCGGCCGGACGCGGATCGTACATCGATCTGCGCCCGGCCGGTTCATTGAGGGATCCCTCAGTCATTGAGGACAAACGAAAGCAGGCCGTAGGAGTGGTCGAGGTATGGCAAGGCGACGCATACGACTGCGCAGGAGCGACCTTCGCCATCTGATTTCGAAGGCCGTGGTATGTCGCAAGGAGGCCCGCGAGATTTGCGGGCTTCTCATTGACAATGGTCATTTCTTTCAGGTCCGTGAGACCCGCAACATCTCGAAAAGACGAGAGTCGTTTTGTCTTGACTGGCGGGAGATCAATTCGATTTGCCGAGCATCTGAGAAGCTGGGTATGAAGGTGGTGGGCACATTCCATTCTCACCTTGTGTGGCTCCCCGAACCAGGGCCTACCGACATTCAGGGCGCAGAGGACAACTCCTTCATGTTGATCATCGACAGTATGGACAGACAGGTAGGCCTTTGGAGAATGCATCACGGGAGGGCGTATGCGCGGCAGTTCGCATTGATCTGAGCGTGTGCCTGCTACGGCCGGAAAGGTGTTTGCTCGTCCGGGCGAACGAACACGATTTCCCACTTCGATACTCCGGCGACGAACAGCCGGGCCACTCTGCCGGCGAGCTTGTCCGTCTCCTGCCGGACGGCCTCGATCCCAATCACCTGCGGGTACCATTTGGATTTCTCCAGTTCCGCCGCATCCAGGATCTTCACGGGCGTCGTCCAGCCCCGGGGGGCTCCCAGAGCCGGGTTGAAGCTTATGTAGATGCCCTCCTGCGCCCAGTCTTTGTCCCTGGCCCGGTTCAGCAGCATGTCCCAGGTCCGCAGATGCGTATTCCAGTGGATCGAAGGTCCCCAGAAAGCATCGGCGTCCGGTTGGTGCCAGTCGACGCGGACGGCGAAGATCGGTGTCACATGCCCGCCGAGACCCGCCTGCGTCCAGTCGCCTTGATGCCACTTGAACACCTTGGCGACCGGGCTGTCACGCTCCTGGTATCGCATCCTTGCCACCGCGATGCCTTGTTCGGCCGTGTCCTTGTGATAGGTGCTGGTGAAGCAGTAGAGGAACTCGTTCCCGTGGTCCGCCAGCACGGTGAAATCGCCGTTGCCGCCGACGAAGTACTTGTTGGCCGATTCCTCGTTGTTCGAACCCGGCGGGGCTTC
The DNA here is from genome assembly GCA_964354535.1 of uncultured Pirellulales bacterium. Taxonomy (GTDB): domain Bacteria; phylum Planctomycetota; class Phycisphaerae; order Sedimentisphaerales; family Anaerobacaceae; genus PLanc-01. The sequence continues at coordinate 7,007 of CAYHAJ010000114.1, read as the reverse complement.
CATGATGATCCCCAGGTCCCGCCAATGCAGGCCCTCGTCCGCGGAAACCATCGCGCCGATGCGCGGCGCGGTCCGCCCGCCCGGCAAGGGCGGCTCGTTGTGATACCACATATAGAGTTTGCCATCTGCCGCTTTGTGCGTCGCCTCGATCCAGCGGGCTCCCATTTTCCAGGTGGCCTCGTTGTCGAAGCTCACCCGCTGCGAGGGCCGGCTCAAGTGAGACAGGTCCGGGCCGGAGGACCGGAAGGGGTGTCCGGTCGAATAGAACATGTGCATCGTCCCCGCGGCCCAATGGGCCGGGCTGCTGCAGTCGATGTCCCCTGGCTCCTGTGGGTTCTTATCTTTAGGGGCCACCCCGGGGATTTGCACCCGCGCAGCGCCACGGACAGTGATGGAATTGCCGTTCTGTGCCGCCATGCACGACGAGACGGCCAGGAGAATCACCAACGCCACTTGCACTGGTCTCATGCGCTCAAGCTCCTGTCTTTTTCTGCTGTGATCAGGTCCGGTGCGGCTGCCGGCTTCGTTCGCCGGCGGAGAAAGACGAGGCTGTAGACCATCCGTGAAGCGACCGCGTAAACGACCGTCGCGGCTACGAGCCAGACCGCGATGTGCGTCTGCCGCGAGAAACCACCGAGCACCAGGAGGATGATCCTCAGGAACCGCAGGGACAGCCGCTCCTGGAATTTGACCTCGCCTTGGGTCAGGCTCTCGACCGCCGCGTTGATATAGGTGGCCAGCGGAATCCCCACCATCGATACGATGGCAGCCACCGGATGCGCAAGTCCGCCCAACAGCATCCCCAACAGGAAGACCAGATCGGCGTATTTATCGATGATCTTGTCGACAAACGATCCGAACGGGCCCGTGGTACCTCGGGCCCGGGCGACGGACCCGTCCAGCATGTCCAGGAGGCCATTGGACAGGATCAGGATGGCCCCGGTCATAGGCATGCCCAGCCAGAAGGCGGCGCCGGCAGCCACCGCCGCCAGGAGGGACAGAACCGAGATCACATTTGCCGACACATAGGGCGCCAACCGCGCTGCCGGCGGTCCCATGAATTTTGCTTCCAGCGTGCGAAGTCTGCCGCTCATGGTCTGCGATCTCCAACAACTATGGCCTTCATTCTACAGGGGGGAGAGGGCGGCATCGAGAACAATTCGGGGGGAGCCGGCCGCCCCTACGCTTCACGGACGATGTTGTCACAATGCTGACAGATGCAGTCCGGCCCAAACGTGCCGGTCAGCATTTGCAGACGCAGGCCACGGTAGCCGTTGCCCGACCAGATCTCCCGAAATCGGTTTTTGGTGACGTCGCCCAGCGGTATTCGGCCGTTGATATCGAGGCAGCAGGGGACTGCGATCCCATCGGACAGAATGCAGCCGTGCTGAAACACCGCAGCACAGGGCTTGAAGAGTGACGATTGGGGCCGGTTGCCCGCGTGTCGGTCGTCCACCAAGCCGTGCCACGTCAGATAGGGGACGACGCGGACATCATCGGCGCCGCTGGCCATCCATTCCTCGACAAACGGCTGGATGAGGTCCTCCGTGTCCCGCATCCGGATGATTTCGATGGTGGTCTGAGGACCGTGACCGCGTTGCCGCCGCAGATCCAGGTAGCCTCGGATATGGGCTCGAACTTGGTCGAATCTGGCCGGGGGACGCAAGCGTTCGTAGACTTCAGGCGAAACGCCGTCGAAGGAGAAGGAGAGAAAGGTGAGCGCGGAGGCGAGCATCTTCTCCGACACGTCCGGCGTCAGGCCGACCGCGTTCGTATGAATCATCGTTTGGCAAGCCTTGGCGCCGGCGTACTCGATCATCTCGAAGAGGTTCTCGTGAAGCAGCGGCTCACCCGAGGCATACAGTTTGAGCAGCGGGCGATTCTCGCAGAGGTCGTCAACAATTTTCCGGAATAGAGCGAGCGTCATTTTCGCCGGTCGGAGCGCGAGACCCTGCGACTGGGGGCACATGATACACTTGAGATTGCACTCCCGCGTGATGTCGAGCCAGTAGACGGCGGGCAGGGGCGGGATGTAGTAATCCACCAGTTCGGCGATGTTGTGCCATAGCGGCATCGGCCGGTCTCCGGGAAAGCTGGCCATAACTTACCGATAGGCGGGCGTTGGCGTCAAGCACGAAACGAGGAAGGCTGGGCAACGCGCGCCGTAACCGCTATAATCCAGTTGTCCGTGGGCAGTTGCCCGTGGTCAGCGGAGGACAGCCCGGACGGGGAACGGACAACTGTCAACTGATAACTGCATTGGAAAGGTCTCTGCGTGAGTTGCGAAGTTTATCAGCAAGCCATATCCCTGATCGAGAAGGCAAAGAACATTCTGGTGACAACGCACACGCGGCCGGATGGTGATGCCTGCGGTTGCATGGTTGCCCTTACGGCAGTCTTGCGGACGCTCGGCAAGACGGCCCGCTCGCTGCTGCTGTCGCCCATGCCGGCTTGGTATGAGTTTCTGTTCGAGGAGAAGGTGCCGATCCTGGGGGCGGACGTGCAGGTGGCGGACTTGACGAGCGGCCGGTTCGGCGCGATCGATCTGGTCATCGTGGTCGATACGAACAGCTACAGCCAACTGCCGCAGTTCGAGGATTATCTCAAGCAAAGCAGTCCAACGGTTCTGGTGATCGATCATCACGTCGCCGCCGACAAGCTGGGTCCGGTCCAGATCGCCGACCAGAGCGCGGCCGCTGCCGGGCTGGTGCTATTTGATTTCCTCCAGTACGCTCGGTGGCCGATTCCGGCCAAGGCCGCCGAGGCGCTCTTCGTTGCCATCGCGACCGACACCGGCTGGTTCCACCTGCGTAACACCGACAGCCGGGTCTTCCGTCGCTGTGCCGATCTGATCGAGATGGGCATCAACCCGAACGATCTCTATCGAAAGCTCTACGAGAATTTCTCCCCGGCCCGGTTCCGGTTGATGGTGACCTTGCTCAATACGGTCGAGCTGCACTTCGATGGCCGCTACGCGTCTCAGTACCTGCGGCGGGAGGACTTCGAGCGGACCGGGGCCGCCTACCGCGACACGGAAAATCTCATCAATGAGAGCCAGCGCATCGGCTCCGTGGCCGTCTCGGCATTATTCGTCGCGCTGCGGGACGGACGCATCCGCTGCTCGCTTCGTAGTCGCCCTGACGTCCAGCGGCCCGGGAGAGACCCCGTCGACGTGAACGAGATCGCCAAAAAGTCCGGCGGCGGCGGCCACAAGAACGCCTCCGGCACCTACCTCCCCGCCCCCCTTGAACACGCCATGCAATTGATCCACGACGAAGTGGCGCAGCGACTGACCTGAGGCCCATCGTAGGCGTTAATGGACCCTTGCATCTCGACAATCCGAGTCGTCCCCCGACAAGGGATTTGAGGTGGACACGGGCCGTCGAGGCTGCTCCCGTCGTGTGACGCGCGCGGGTTTCTTCGGTCCCGCGATTGAGGAATTTGCCTATTCCTCCGGCCGCTGCCCACGCCGTATCCTCTGTTGACATTTCCGCGTGGATATGTCAGGTACGTTCTTACAAGGAAAGGAGTCTTTTATGAGAACGATCGCATGGGTGTGTGCCCTGGCAGTGGTGGGAGCGATGTGGCTGGGTGGCTGCAGCACCACCCCGAAGTCAGAGGCCGGTCGGGAGAATCTGAGCGCCCAAGTCCAGACCACGATCCAGACCGCGAAGAGGACCGACCCCGGATTGCAGAAATTCTTCGATACGGCGGCCGGCTATGCGGTGTTCCCCAGCGTGGGGAAGGGCGCTTTCGTGGCCGGTGGCGCGTACGGCAAGGGCCAGTTGTACCAGAACGGGCAACTGGTCGGCTACTGCGACCTGACGCAGGCCACGGTCGGTTTGGCGGCGGGCGCGCAGCAGTACTCGGAGATCATCTTCCTGGAGACACCCGAAGCCGTGAACAAATTCAAGGCCGGCTCGTATGCCATTGCCGCCCAGGCTTCGGCGGTCGCCGTGAAGAGCGGAGCCTCTGCCAATGCCAAGTACGCCGACAACGTCCTGGTCTTCACGATGGGGGAGGCGGGACTGATGGTCGAGGCTTCCATCGGCGGCCAGAAGTTCAGCTATCAGCCGCTGGGCGCCGTGCCGCCAACGGCTTCTTCGCCCGGGACCGCCCAGACTTCCGCGGGCACGGCGACAGTGACGCCCACCTCGGCGACCGCGCGTACGCCCCAATAGCTGTGGGGTCGGTGGGCGCCAGTGAGAATACGGCTGGGGAGATGAACGGCCGTGAGGCGGAGGGATTCCGGTCCTCTGTCCCAGGATCGGCGGACTCGTCCCCTACCCCGCCCGGCGGTCGTAGGCGCGATAGAGCAGATCGAGCTCGGACTGCTTGTCGTTATAGGTCTGCTGAAGCTCGGCCAAGCGGTCCGGATTCTTGTAGATCTCCGCATCGCCGAAGGATTGCTTCATGCCGTCGATCTCGTGTTCCAGGCGCAGGATCATGTCCTCGAGCTGATCGACCGTGTATTTGTTGAAGCGCTTGAGTTCTTCCGGCGTCTTATTCACCGGCGTGGCGATTTCGGCCTGCGGATGTCGGATGGCGGATTGCCGCTTCTGCGCTTCAGCAGCCTCCTGCTGCTTTTGTTCTTCGGCTTCCACGCGCGAGCGGATGGTCTCCGCATAGACGGAGTACGCGGGAGTCCCGGTGATGAACTCGGTCCGCCCCAAGCGGCGACGGCCGAGCTCGTCCGTGCCAATGACGAGCAGCTTATCGACGGCGCGGTCCAGGAAGTAGCGGTCGTGGCTGACGACGAGGATGGTTCCCGTGTAGTCATCCAGGGCGGCTTCGAGCATCTCCCGGCTGGCGATGTCCAGGTGGTTTGTAGGCTCGTCGAGGATCAGCACGTCTGGTGCGGAGATCACGAGCTTGCAGAGCATCAGCCGGCTGCGCTGCCCGCCGCTCAGCTCGCTGCACAGTTTGTACACGTCATCGCCGGACAGCAGGAAGGTGCCCAGGCGGCTGCGGACCTGTTCCGGCACAAGCTCCGGATTGGCGCTCCAGGCTTCGTCGAGGACGCTCCGATTCGGGTCCAGCACCTCGCCGTGCTGGTCGAGGTAGCCGATCCGGAGGCTTTCGCCCATGAGGATGCGGCCGGCGGAGGGCTCGATCCGGCCGAGGGCCAGCTCGATGAGGGTGGTCTTGCCGGTGCCGTTGGGACCGGTGATCCCGAGCCGCTCGCCATTGAGCACGTCGAACGTGAGATTCTCGAACAGCGTCAACTCGCCGTAGGACTTGCTCAAACCTTCGCACCGCAGGACCAGATCGCTGGTCTTGTCCGTTTTGCCGAACGAAAAGTTGATCGTCTTTTGATTCGTGGGCTTGTCCAGGAAGTCGGGGTTCTGCTTGAGCAGGCGGTTGAGGCGGATCTTGCGGCCGCGGGCAGTGCCGCGCATGCCTTCCTGGTCCTTGTTGCGGGCGATGAAGTCGCGCGTCCGCTCGACCATCTCCACCCGGCGGGTGTACTCCCGCTCCTGCTGGAGCCGGACGATCTCCTTCGTCTGCACATAGTTGCTGTAATTGCCCGGCCAGACCTTGGCCTGGTGGTTCTCGACCTCGATGATCTTGCACGCGACCCGATCCAGCAGATAGCGGTCGTGGCTGATGATCACCGCCGCCCCGCGATAGTTAGCGAGGAATCGCTCCAGCCATTCGGTTGCCTGCAAATCCAGGTGGTTCGTGGGCTCGTCGAGCAGCAGCAGGTCGGTCTGGAGCATCAGCACCTGGGCCAGGCCCAGGCGTGACAACTGCCCGCCGCTGAGAGCGTCCGTTTTGACGTGGTGCAACTCGGGTTCGAAGCCGAGGGCCGCCAGGGTCATCTGAATGCGGGTCTCGTACTCGTACCCGCCGGCGATCTCGAATTCGTGGTTCAGGCGATCATACTGCCTCATCTTGGCCTGTAGGGGCGAATGATCATTCGCCCTTGCGAGGCTCTCCATCTCCTGCGAAACGCTGTGAATCGCCTCCTGGAGTTTGAGCAAGTCCTCGACCCCGGCGTGCATCTCCTCCAGGACCGTGCGCTGCTCGCTGAAGCTGGCCTCCTGGGGCAGATAACCGATCCGCAGGCCCTTTTGCCGGATGACCCGACCTATATCCGGGGTCATTTCGCCCGTGATGAGCCTCAGAATCGTGGTTTTGCCCGTGCCGTTGGCCCCGACCATGCCGACCTTCTCGCCGTCATGGAGTTGGAGGCTCAACTGGTCCAGCACCACCTCCGGCCCAAACGCCTTATGAACATCCTGCAATGTGACTATCGCCATGGATCAGCTTCTGAATCCTTCTTTCTTCAATCCGCCTTGGCCCGGGCGGAAGCCTCCTTCCGCCCGCGCCGCAAACCCGCCATTATACCGGCCCCCGCCGGGAATTGGCTTTGTTTTGCATTGTTTGCTCGAACTTCCCACTTCCCACTTCAGACTCCTCCTCCAATTGGCTCTGTTTCGCACGGAAGGCCAGGTTCAGGGGTCGGGGATCAGGTTTCAGGTCGTCGATCGCAGATCGCTGGCTTCAATCCCTTCGACCATTGGGTTTGTTTCGCGCCATTGCTCGTCGGTCTCCAGCATGTTCGTGGCAACGCCGAACGTTGCAGGGGTCCGGGGCCAAGTGTCAGGTCGCTGCCCCCTGACCCCTGAACCCCGGTCCCTTCAACAATTGGCTTTGTTTGTACGGCGGCCCTGCAACCGACTACTGACTACCGGCTACCGCATTTTCTTCGGATTGGGCGTCCCGCCCGACTTCTTCTGCCTTTCCGCCCACGGGCAGCAGATTGGCTTTGTTTGACGCGCCCGACAAAAGTCGGGATCAGGCGAGCCGATCCTTGATATCGGGCCAGAAACGCGGGTCGAAATCCGACTTGGCGACTTTTGTCGTGGGCGTCTTGTTTGACGCCTGCGACAAAAGTCGCAGTGTCACGGAATTTGCGATAAATACTGATTGTGTATGGATTTATGTTAGTTTTTGACTTGACATGGCAAACGCAGGGATTATCCTGTAAGTCGTTATCACCC
>CAYHAJ010000113.1:0-10300 GCA_964354535.1 uncultured Pirellulales bacterium | reverse complement strand
CCGATTCCGGCCTCCCAGTCCCAGGCCCGCCAGCGCCATCGAGTGATGCGGCAGGCGAGGTCGCCGACCCAGCGGCCGCTCCTGCTCGACCAACTGGAAAGACGTTACCAAGACTCATCTTAGCCTTTGTGCGGGTCGTTGCTATTTTTTGACGTCGAGAAGCTTTCCGCTGTGAAATTGGGCTATGCCGCGACGCGGTTTCATGGTATAATTGACTGTTCTATAGGTACGGCCATGAACCGACGTGCAAGAGGTGAGTATACGTGGCAGAGAAACGAAAGAAGACACTCAAAGCAAACGAAGACCAACCGACGCCGAAGGCCCGCCTGAGCGCTGCGGATCTTGCGCGTTTCAAGGAACTGCTGCTCCGCAAGCGTCGAGAGATCCGTGGCAACGTGTCCGAGATCGAGGGAGAGGCCCTGAGAAAGTCCAGGCTCGATGCCAGCGGAGATCTGTCAAGCATGCCGATTCACATGGCCGATCTCGGCACGGACAATTTCGAGCAAGAATTCTCCCTGGAACTGATGGACAGCGAGCGCAGACTCCTGGAGGAGATCGAGGCGGCGCTGAATCGGATCGAGACGGGGACCTATGGGATCTGCGAAGGCACAGGCAAACCGATCCCCAAAGCACGACTCGAGGCTCAGCCTTGGGCGCGGTATTCCGTCGAGTACGCCAAGATGGTCGAGGAGGGACGCGTGAGGGAAGGTCAATAGCCGTCGTGCTCGCCGCAATGGCTTTTGTGCCCGCGCGCAACTGGTCAGGCGATCCGCTCAGGCGAAATCTGGGCGCAGATGGGATCGGGAGCGAGAGAGTCGGATGGAAGACCAGAACCAGACCTGTCTGGACAGGCATCCACGTTTCCTGCAGTTCACGTGCCCGACCTGCAAGCGCCGAGTCTGCATCCGACAGGAAGACCCCGCGCAGTTGCCCAGATTCTTTCCTTTTTGTTCCCAGCGGTGCAAACTGATCGACTTGGGGGCTTGGCTCGATGCCGACTACCGAATCCCGAGCAAGCCAGACGAGGAACAAGAAGGCCCCCCGGGTGCGAATTCCTCCGCCGACCCGGCAGACTCCGAGGATGGGTGAAGAACCTCCCTACTACTTGCGCCTCAGGCCCACGCGACTGCGGCATTTCCATCCCCTCTCTGGTCGGTCCCAAGGCTGGGCAGAATCCTGTAGACGACCCGACCGAGGCAGAGTACCATGCGGTCGTTTTCACGACCATTCAGGGTCAAGATGATGCGGAACTCAGCAGTGGAAAGGAGCGGGTATGGTCGACGAAAAGCCTGTACTGCCCCTTAGCGGGCTCCTGTTCCCCAGGATCTTTCAAGCCTTCCGTCTGGCTATCCAACCCTCCAAGCTGGCGATCGCCTTCGCGGCGGTGACGGTCATCGGCCTGACGGGCTGGACCATGGATCAGAGCCGGACGGTCATCGTCGTCGGCGACTTTAAGCTCCCCATGCCCCGACAATCGCCGACCGGTCTTCGGTATAGACATGATGCCACTGAACTCGATATCTACTTCATCCATGGCGATCCCTTCCTCAAGAATTTCATCGAATCGAGAAGAACCATCGGCGATCGGACTGGCGTATTCAGCACACTTTCTCGCTTTGGTGCGGCGACGTTTCATACCGGCCTTTCGGGCCTCTTCTCGTTGGATCTGCCTAAGGTTGGTGGAAGCGTGGCTGACACCCTCAAAGCCCTGATGTGGGCCTTCCGCTGGCATACCCTCTACAGCATCATCTTCTTCACCATAGCCGCCGTGGTCCTGTCAGTGGCCGGAGGCGCTCTCTGCCGGATTGCCGCCCTGCAATTTGTCGGCGCCGAGAGGCCCAGCCGAGGGCAGGCGGTCCGCTTTGCGGAACACAAACTCATCAGTCTGCTCGGGGGCTCCATCGGGCCGATGGTCCTGTTCCTCCTCTTCGGGGTGCCGATCATACTCGTGGGGCTGGCAGGCAATCTGCCGATCGTCGGCGAGTTGCTGACGAGCCTGTTCCTGTTGCTGGCCTTGATCGCCGCCTGCGCCGCGACCATCACTCTGATCGGCGCGATGGGCGGATGGGGCCTGATGGCTCCGGCGCTCGCCTACGAGGATTCGGACGGTTTTGACGCGATCAACCGTGCCTTCAGTTACGTCTACGCCAAGCCCTGGCACATGGGTTTCTATACCCTCGTCGCCGCCGTGTATGGAGCCGTCTGCTATATCTTCGTGCGGTTCTTCGCGTTTCTCCTGCTGTGGACCACCTACCGATTTCTGGAGATGGGCTTCGTCAGACAGAATGAGAAACTCCATGCGATCTGGCCGGAGCCGACTCTCAGCAACTTCCTGGGACCCGCCGGTGCGACGCCGGATACATGGTACGCATGGCTCAGTGCCCTGTTGGTTCGCATCTGCGTCCTCGGCGTCATCGGGTTGACAGTGTCATTTGTCGTGAGCTTCTACTTCTCGGCAAACACGATCATCTATGCCTTAATGCGCCATCGTGTGGATGGGATCCCCCTGGAGGAGGTCCATACCAGCTCCAGGGAAGTAGCCGCCACATCTCCGCCATTTCAGACCGGTCCCGATCCCGCCGCCTCGGAACCCACCACAGCCAGGAACGGCGGAATGCGGCAGGAATCGAAGACGTCCGGATAGGCCAGCAGGGGCGGCACGTCTGTAATCCGCAACCCGGAATCCAAGACCGCCACCGCACGGAGGTCGCTTGACGGCCGCCGACCCGCCTTTATACTTAGCATGGATTCGTTTTGGATGACAAGGCCAGGCAGGATGCCGGGGGAATATGCCCGACGCGTATACGCAGACACCGACACAGGATAAGAGCAAGCGGCCTTCGCGCGCAGCCCCCACGAAAACCGGCTTCTGGCTGACGTTTCGCAAGCCCGTGATCATTCTCGCCCATATCGGGGCTTTCGCCGCCTCCTTGCTGTTCGCCTTTCTTGTCACCGGCAACATGCAATTCCGGCGTGAATGGCTGGTCGAGCAGTATCCCTTTCTGCTGCTGCTGTTCCTGACCGTCAAGCTGCCGGTCTTCGGGCTCTTCAAACAGTACCGCGGCTGGTGGCAGTATGTCGGCATCGCGGATCTGCTCGGCATCCTGCGGGCGTCGCTCGTCAGCACTCTGCTGATCGTGGCGATTTGGTTTATCATGGTTCTGCAGGTCCCGGCCATTCGCCATGCCTTGCCACCCGGCATCGCGACCATCAGTCAGGGCGTCTTCATGGCGGACCTGTTCGGCACTCTCTTGCTGCCGGCCGGCCTGCGCATGATCATCCGCCTCTACTACGCGGAGTTCCACACCACGGAGGGTCGACGGCTCAAGCGGTTTCTGATCGTCGGGGCCGGGAACGCCGGAGAAGCCCTGCTCCGGGAGATCCTCCGGATGCCGACGGTCGAATACGACACCATCGGCTTCATTGATGATGATCCGCTCAAGCAGGGCATCCATATCCACGGTATCCCCGTGCTGGGGACCGTCGGGCAGTTGCCCAGGATTTGCGTGGACCGCAACATCGAAGAGATCGCCATCGCCATGCCTTCCGCGACGCGGCCGCAGCTGCGCCGGGTCATCCAGATCTGCGAAGGCACCAAGATCCGGTTTCGCACCGTCCCCTCGATCACAGACATCGTTTCCGGCAAGCTCCGCGTCTCCCAGATTCGCGACGTCGATATCAACGACCTGCTCGGGCGGGAGGTGGTTCACTTGGACCTGAATCAGATTCGGGCCTTCGCTCGGGGCAAGACCATCCTGGTCACCGGGGCCGGCGGGTCCATCGGCTCGGAGATGTGCCGACAGATCAGCCAATTCGAGCCGGAGCTGCTGCTGCTTGTCGAGCAGGCAGAGAACCCCTTATTCTACATCGAGCGCGACTTACGGCGCCAGTTCCCCGATGTTCCCACCCGACCGTTGATCTGTGATATCACGGACCGGGCGCGCGTGGACGCGATCTTCGAACAGTACCGGCCCCAGGTCGTCATTCATGCCGCCGCCCACAAGCACGTCCCCCTCATGGAGCTCAATCCTGGCGAAGCCGTCAAGAACAATTGCCTCGGCACGCAGACGGTCGCCGATGCCGCCGACCGGTACGGCGCCACCAACTTCGTGATGATCAGCACCGACAAGGCCGTGAATCCGACGAGCATCATGGGCTCTTCCAAGCGCATTGCGGAGATGTACATTCAGGACCTCGGCCGGACCAGCCAAACCCAATTCGTCACCGTGCGCTTCGGCAACGTCCTCGACTCCGAGGCCTCGGTCGTGCCCATTTTCAAAAGGCAGATTGCGGCCGGTGGCCCGGTCACGATCACGCACCCCCGGATGCAACGGTACTTCATGACTATTCCCGAAGCCAGCCAACTCGTACTTCAGGCCGCCACCATGGGCAAGGGGGGTGAGATTTTCGTCCTCGACATGGGTGAGCCTGTCAAGATCCTGGATCTCGCCAACCTGCTCATCACGCTCAGCGGGTTGCGTCCGGGCGAGGACATCGAGCTTGTCTTCACCGGCCCCCGCCCCGGCGAGAAGCTTTTCGAGGAACTGCGGATCGAGGGCGAGGATATGCAACCCACCGGCCACCCCAAGATTCGCATCTGGAAGAACATCCCCATGGACCGCCCAAGGCTTCGGGCCGGCATCGCCGAGCTACTCCAACTCGTGCAACGCCAAGACCGCGCTGAGCTTGCCGCCAAGATCAGACAACTCGTCCCGGAATACTCCCCCGCCCACAACGGCTGACTCCCGCCCGTCACCAGCCGCCGCCCCGCAGGTAGACAATCCCTCCTCAAGCCTATAAAAAGAGCCGCCCTTGCGCGCGGCTCCTTTAATCCAATCCTTTGGCCTATCTCACCGAGATCGCGGGTCGCCCAACCACATCCTTGCGTTGGCACGCCCCGTCACATCCTACACGTGCCCATTTCCTCCGGGCGACATCGGCACGCCATACGAGGTCCCCAACACGTCGCGTCGCACTTCGGGACCCTGGGCCTCTTGGCCCATATTTTCGCGTGGATGCGCCTCCTCATACACCTCCTTGAGTTTTCGCGTCGTCAAATGCGTATAGATCTGCGTCGTGGACAGGGATTGATGCCCCAACAATTCCTGAACACTGCGCAAATCCGCGCCATTGTTCAACATATGTGTGGCAAAACTGTGCCGCAACGTATGCGGACTGATCGCAGGGTCGAGACCCGCCATCTTCAAGTATTTATCCATCTTGCGGCGGACACTCCGCGTGCTCAGGCGCTGCCCGTGCTTGTTGGCGAACAGCACCTTCGAATCAAAGTGGCTGTTGTTCTCCGCACGCTTGTTCCGGAACTCCATATAGTGCTGAATCGCCTGCAGGGCCGACGAGCTGATCGGCGTGATCCTCTCCTTCTTGCCCTTGCCCCGAATGTGGATCACCTCACTCAGAAAATCGATGTCGTCCAGATTCAGCGCAACCAGCTCGCTGACGCGGATCCCCGTGCTGTAGAGCGTTTCGAGGATCGCGCGGTCCCGCGCGCCGAGCCAGTTATCTGTCGGCGGGGTCTCCAGCAGACGCTTCACCTCCTCGAACTCCAGGAAGCGCGGCAACTTTTTCTCCTGCTTGGGCGTGCGGATCGCGGTCAGTGGATTCGACGTGCAGCGATTCGTCTTGACCAGAAACTTGTAGAAGCTCCGCAGGGTGGCCAACTTACGGGCGATCGTCGCCTTTGAGTATCCTTTCTCATTCAAGTAGGCGAGGTAGGCCCGCGCCTGATCCACATCCAAGCCCAAGAGCCGTTGATCGACTTCCTGTTCCGCCTGCGTGGCGACGGCCGTCGCCATCCCGGCTTCCTGCTGCCCCAGCGGTGTGGCCTCGGACGGCGCTCCGGACTCCCAGCTCCGATTCGTCGCATGCGGAGTCCCGACGCTCGAGCCGTTCATGAGGAACTCGGTGAACTGCGTCAGATCGGCACCGTAGCACTTGGCTGTATGTTCGGAGAAGCGCTTCTCGAATTTCAGATAATGCAGGAATTGTTCGATCGTTGCGCTGCCTTCGTCCATGGTCCACCTACCTGTTCGATCCACTGGCATCATTGACCACCTTCTTGATTAGAGTGATTCCTACGGTATCGTCCTGACGTCCTTGTCCTCCCGCAGAAGCTGCTCGGCGGAGCCGATCAGAGACTGCGTCAGCTTGAAGCTGATGACCGCGGCGTCGAACCAGTCGAAGTCCGTTCGCTTGTTTTTCGCTTGGGCGATCAGCGCGTCGAGAAGCTCATCCTCCCGTCCCTGTTCGTACCGGAAGATATACTTCTCCGCCCCCTTGTTGAGCACCAATTGTCGTTGTGGCCTTTTCATGCTACCGCTTTTATCGGCCAATGGAGCGCCCGCCTTTACAAAATCTGGACCTTCCGGCCGGTCATTTATGCGGTCCATGGGCACAGTGGGACTCTTCGGATGGGGTAAAAGGTGCGGTTCGGGGATGTCCGCACAAGGTCTCTTAGCGGTCGTCGCTCCGGATCTGGAAGTACGTAGTGTCGCCCCGCCGCTCCGAGGCGATGACCCCCATTTCCTGGAGGTGACTCACGAGTCTCAGAACTTCCTCACGCGTCATGGCAAGGCCGGTACAGAGATCCTGGATAGAGCACGGCCGACGCTTCAGCACGGACCGAATATCCTCTTCCACCCGCTGCGGGTGTCGTCCGACCCTGCTGGCCGGTGGCGCTCCGATCACCTCACAGTTGCCGCCGATCTGTCTGGCAATGGCTTCCATCATCTCGGCCGAGACAGCCTTCACGTCCGGCTCCGCCGGAGGACGAACCGCAGTATTGAGGTGTACCTTGTCCGGCCGGACTCGCTGGATCAAAGCCTTGAGCTTCTCAAGCTGCCGGGAATCCGTATTCACGCCGGCCACGAGGAAGACCTCCAGCCAGATCTTGCCCGTGAACTCTCTGCGGAACTGTTCCAGACCTGAAACCAGCTTTTCAATAGTGATACCGGGGGTTGGCCGGTGCACCGCCTCAAAGACTGCGGCATCCGGAGCATCAAGCGTCGGGCAGACCACATCGGCTTTGGCGCACTCGGCCCGCACATCTTCGCGGCAGAGCAGCGTACCATTGGTCAGGATGGCCACCGGGATCGTCGTGAGGCGTCGGATGCCGTCGATCAGATCGCCCAACCGGCTGTTCAGCGTCGGCTCGCCCGACCCGCCGATCGTAATGTAGTCGGCCTGCAGGCCAGCCTTGATCTTGCCCTGCAGCTCGGCGACTACCGCCTCGATGTCAATGAAGTCCTGACGGACGACGCTCTTCTGGGTCGTCCTGCCAACCTGGCAATACGTGCAGTCGAGCGTGCAGATCTTCGCCGGCACGATGTCTACACCCAGACTCAAGCCCAAGCGCCGCGACGGCACCGGCCCGTACGTATAAGAGGCCTGTTTAGCTTCTGGAACGTCCATGAATAATCTCGAAAATGGCACAGCAAGTTCGCACGAGGTCTGGGAGCCACTCCAGCGGCAGCATCGATGCGGCATCCGACAGGGCTTTTTCCGGGTCTGGATGGACCTCTAAAAAGAGCCCGTTGGCGCCCGCCGCCACCGCCGCCCGTGCCAGGAGAGGCGCCATTTCGCGTCGCCCTCCACTGGCGGCCCCCAGCCCACCGGGCTGCTGCGTGCTATGCGTGGCGTCGAAAACCACCGAGCAACCGAATTGCTGCATGACCGCGATGCCGGTCATGTCGTTCACCAGGCGATTGTAGCCGAAGAAGGTGCCGCGCTCGGTCAGAATGACCTTGTCGTTCTTCCAGGCTCTGATCTTCTCTACGACATTGCTCATCTCCGTGGGCGAAAGAAATTGGCCCTTTTTGACACTGATAGGTCGGCCGGTCTTGGCGCAGGCGCAGAGCAGATCCGTCTGTCGGCACAAGAAAGCCGGTACTTGCAGGCAATCGACCGTCTCCGCAGCCTCCACAGCTTGGGCTGGCTCATGGATATCCGTCATCACAGGAAGACCTGTCTCGGCCCGAACCTTCGCCAGAATCTTCATGCCCTGGGCCAGCCCGGGACCGCGGTAGCTTGAGATGCTGCTGCGATTCGCTTTGTCGAAACTCGCTTTGAAAATGATCCCGGCCCCCGTGGACTGGCCGATTTCGACCAATCGCTCGGCAATCTGCAGGCACCCGGCCTCACTCTCGATAACGCATGGTCCCGCCATCAAAAACAAGGGGGTCTCCAACCCGATATCAACATTGCCAATCTTGAAACTCATCCTTCTTTTCACCATCCGGGACTCACTTTCTCTCTTCCAGGTAGACTTCCCGTTGCGCCTGTCCCAGCCGGGACAACGCTTGCTCGATGAGACTGGCGTAGCTGTCCATCGTGTGAGGTACGTGCGATAGACCCAGCCACTCCTGCACGCGTGTGATGGTGCGCGAGTCCGGCCCTTCGATCTCCACAAATGCTCCAACCAGCGGCAGTTCGTCGAGGGCCACCTCGCCGTCGTGCAACCGCCACAGACGCCGCCTCTTATTGAACGCGAGGGCCTGGCCATAGCCCAGTGCCGCCAAAAGCGATCCCGTCGCCTTGGCATCGCGCACCTCAACTTCGATTTCGATCCGCTTCGTGTAGTCCTCCGGCTGCTTGGGACCTTTGTACGCGAGAACAAGCCGCTCCTGCTCCCCGACCTTCTCCGAGCGCAGACGCAGACACTCGTCGGCTCGTGTGAGCTTCCCGTCGATCGTGTCGAAATACACGTCTGTCTGCAACGTCTCGCGCAGGAACGTGGCGGTACACTCGCCGAGTCGATGTTCGACCGCCAGGAGGGAATCCACCTTCAGCTTAGCCTCGATCTCCGCGTGCATATCAGACCACGATGCTGACCATCTTGCCCTTGACCACAATAACCTTCTTGGGCGTTTTGCCGGTCAGTGCCGCAACGATCTTCTCGCCGGCGAGCGCCCTGGTTTTGATCTGCTCCTCGTCCAGGTCGGCAGGAACCACCATGCGGTCCCGGACCTTGCCATTGATCTGCACCGGCAATTCGATCTGCTTTTCTTTGGCCAGTTCTTGTTCGTATTTGGGCCACGCTTGGTAAGCGAGACTCTCGCGGTGGCCCAGCCGCTGCCAAAGCTCTTCCGCGATATGCGGCGCGAACGGCGCCAGAAGCAGGATAAATGGCTCCACAACGGATCGAGGTCTGACCTCCAGCCTCGCCAGGTGATTGACGAAGATCATCATCGCACTGATCGCGGTATTGAAACCGAAGGTCTCGATGTCGCCGCCGACCTTGTGGATCGTCTGGTGCAGAAGACGCACCGTCTCCTCGTTCGGCTCCGCCTCCCGGATCGCCGACCCTAATGCGCCGGAGTCTTCATCGACCACCATGCGCCACGTCTTCTGGAGGAACCGGGACACGCCCTGCACCCCCTGTATACTCCAGGGCTTCATGGCTTCCAGGGGGCCCATGAACATCTCGTAGAGCCGCATCGAGTCGGCGCCGTACTCGACGACCACGTCGTCGGGGTTGACCACGTTGCCGCGCGACTTGCTCATCTTCTGGCCGTCTTCGCCGAGGATCATTCCCTGGTTGATCAGCTTCCGGAACGGCTCCTTCGTGCTGACGTAGCCGAGGTCGAACAGGAACTTGTGCCAGAACCGCGCGTAGAGCAGGTGCAGCACGGCGTGCTCGGCCCCGCCGATATACAGATCCACCGGCATCCAGTATTCTTCCTTGGCCGGGTCCCAGCCCCGCTGGGAATTCCTCGGGTCGAGGTAGCGCAGGTAATACCAGCAACTGCCCGCCCACTGCGGCATGGTGTTCGTTTCCCGCTTGGCCTTCGTCCCGTCCGGAAGCGTCGCATTGACCCAGTCGGTGACCTTGGCCAGCGGCGACTCTCCCGTTCCCGGCGGGCGGTAGTCCGCCACATCCGGCAGCCGCAACGGCAAGTCCTCCTCGGACAAACCGACGATGCGTCCATCCTCCGTGTGCAGGATCGGGAACGGCTCACCCCAGTAGCGCTGGCGGCTGAAGAGCCAGTCCCGTAATTTGTAGTTGACCGCCTTCTGGCCCAGTCCCCGCTCGGCGAGCCAGGCCGTGATCTTTTCTTTGAACTCCGGCGTCGGCAGGCCATTGAACGGGCCGCTGCTGATTGCTTTGCCGCTTCCGGTAAAGCACAGCTCACCTCGCCTGACCCGCTCCGCGTCCCGTGGGTCCGGTGGCTCCACCACCTGGATGATCGCCAGGTGAAACTTCTTCGCGAATTCGTAGTCGCGATCATCGTGCGCCGGCACGGCCATGATCGCGCCCGTGCCATAACTAATCAGTACATAATCG
>CAYHAJ010000112.1:0-22248 GCA_964354535.1 uncultured Pirellulales bacterium | reverse complement strand
AGAACCAGCGCACGGAGTTCGACGAGTTCCCCGGCGCGATCCTGATGACAACGAATTGCCTACAGAAACCCAAGGATAGCTACCAGGACCGGATCTTCACTGCGGGCGTCGTCGGCTGGCCGGAGGTTGTTCACATTACGGACCGGGACTTCACGCCGGTGATCGAGGCGGCGCTGGCGGCGCCGGGATTCTCCCAGGATGCCCCGGCCCAGTACATCACCGTCGGTTTCGGCCGCAACACCGTGATGAGCGTGGCCGGCAAGGTGATCGACTTGGTCAAGCAGGGCAAGATCCGTCGCTTTTACCTCATCGGCGGGTGCGACGGGGCCAAGCCCGGACGGAACTACTACACCGAGTTCGCCGAGCAGGTGCCGGACGATTGTGTGATTCTGACCCTGGCTTGCGGGAAGTACCGCTTCAACAAGCTCCAGTTCGGCCAGATCGAGGGCATCCCACGCCTGCTGGACGTGGGCCAGTGCAACGATGCGTACTCCGCCGTCCAGATTGCGGTGGCCCTGGCGAATGCTTTCGGCGTCGGCGTGAACGAGCTGCCGTTGTCGATGATCTTGTCGTGGTTCGAGCAAAAGGCTGTCGCGATTCTGCTGACGCTGCTGTATCTGGGCGTCAAGGACATCCGCCTCGGGCCGAGCCTGCCGGCGTTCGTGACGCCGGAAGTGCTGAACGTGCTCGTGGAAAAGTTCGCGATCAAACCGATCGGTACTGTAGAACAAGACCTGGCGGCAACGCTGGGTGCCTAAGAGCGTTCGCGTTTTTTCTCAAATGGGTGGCATCGTCAGGCCAGGCCGACGATGCCACCTATCAAGATATCTGGTAAGGTGAACTACGTCCCGTTTGTCGGGTACTCGTCAGGGCATCCGGTAGCTCAGCCGCCCTCGGCTGAGAGTGAAAACGGATGGCCAAGGAGATGAAAATGGCCGTGCGAAATATCGTCAAGATCGACGAAGACAAATGTACCGGCTGCGGCCTGTGTGCGACGGCCTGCGCCGAAGGGGCAATTCAGATCATCAACGGCAAGGCCCGCCTGGTCAGCGAATCCTACTGCGATGGCTTGGGCGCGTGCCTCGGGCACTGCCCGGAGGGGGCCATCACCATCGCGCAGCGCGAGGCGGCCGAATTCGACGAGAAGGCCGTCGAGGCGCACCTGAAGCCGGCGCAACAGGAGCCGCCGCTATTCGCGTGCCCGGGTCTGGCGGCGCACCAGTGGCAAGAAGACGAAGTGTCCGAGAGCGACGCTGCTACGGAGGAGGTCCCGTCGCAACTGAGTCACTGGCCCGTGCAACTGAAGCTGATCTCTCCGGCGGCCCCCTGCTTGGCCGAGGCGAATCTGCTGCTCGCGGCGGACTGTGTGCCGGTGGCAGTGGGGGACTTCCACCGGCGCTTTCTCAAGGGCCGCAGTATCGTCCTGGGCTGTCCCAAACTGGACGATGCCCAATTCTACATCGAAAAGCTGACCCAAATCGTGCAAGGCAACAACCTGCGCAGCCTGATGGTCGTACATATGGAGGTGCCGTACTGCTCCGGACTGACGCGCATTGCCCGTGAGGCCATCGCCCGGAGCGGCAAAGGGATGAGCTTCGTGGATATCACCGTCTCGCTGCGCGGCAGCATGATTCGCAGCGAGGTGGTGAAGGTCGGACCGATGGTCGAGGCCAAACGATAGACTATGCTTGATTTCCTTCTGCGATTGGCAGTCGATTTCTGGGCGACGGTCGGTGAGATGTCCCCATACCTCTTGTTCGGGTTCTTTGTCGCCGGCCTGCTGTCGGTCTTCGTTTCGCAAAAGATGGTCGAGCGGCATCTGGGCGGGCGGGGTTTTCTGCCCGTGCTGAAGGCGACGCTGTTCGGCATCCCGCTGCCGTTGTGTTCCTGTGGCGTAATTCCGGTTTCCATGTCCCTGCACAAGCACGGGGCGAGCAAGGGGGCAACGATCTCCTTCCTGCTCTCCACGCCGCAAACGGGCGTCGATAGCATCCTGGTCACGTACAGCCTTCTCGGCCCGGTCTTTGCCCTCTTCCGGCCCCTGGCGGCGCTGGTCACCGGCTTGGTCGGTGGCCTCCTGGTCAACCTCTTCGGACAGAGTCCGGAGGACGGAGGGATGAGGATGGCGAACGGGGGACAGAGAACAGAGGACGGCGTTGCCTCTAATCCGCAATCCGCAATCATGTCACCCCCGGCTGCGACCGGGGGCCGCAATCCGCAATCGAAAGTCTCGCCGCCTGCCCAAGCCGAGGAAAAATGCTGCTGTTGCCACCATACCACCACACCTATGCACAAGCTCCTCAACGGCCTGAAGTACGGCTTCGTCTCCCTCCCGCGCGACATCGGCAAGCCGCTCCTGCTTGGCCTGGTGATCGCGGCGTTGATCGCGACGGTCGTGCCCGACGATTTCTTTGCCGCCCGCCTGGGCCGCGGCCTGCCCGCTATGCTGGTGATGATGCTGATCGGCATTCCCATGTACGTGTGTGCCTCCGCCTCCGTGCCGGTGGCGGCGGCGCTGATCCTCAAGGGCCTCAGTCCGGGGGCCGCCCTCGTCTTCCTCATCACCGGGCCGGGAAGTAACGCCGCCGGGCTGTCCACGATCTGGAACACCCTCGGTCGGCGCACGGCCGTCATCTACCTTCTGACCGTGGCCGGTTGTGCCCTCGCGGCCGGCGTGGCGCTGGATGCCATCATGCAGAGTATCGATATCGGAGTCGCGTCGCACGTGCATCCCATGGGACCGAGCATGCTTCCGCATCTCTCCGCGGTGACTCTCTTGGCGGTCCTGGGCTACGCCTTCCTGACCGGCCGGCACCGCCATTAGACAGAGGTGCCTGCGACCCGTTTAGAGTCCCGCGTTTACGCGGTCTTGGGCCCCTGTAGGGGCGAATCATCAGTCGCGCTTACGAACTCCAAGCCGCAGGCTTTCGTTTGTAGTGTGCTCGTCAGAGCATAAGAAGATAACGCCTTACGGCGTCACTACGAACAAACTGCACTTCAGGCGTCCACCCGGCTCATGAAATTCTCACGCGCAACCCATATGGGCCCACGGGGTTGACGCGGGGCGTCGTTGCCGATAGGCTTCTCCTGAATTGAAGCCGCTTCTCGGGAGAATCTATCTATGCCGAATCTGCCTGTTGTCCTGCTGTTGACCGCGGCTACCACTGCCTCGGCGCAAACGCTGGTGTCGCCGGAGGTTCATCCGGATGGCCGCGTGACCTTCCGTTTGAGGGCCCCCAACGCCAAGGAGGTAGTGCTGCGTTGCGAAGGCACGAAGGCCGGCCCGATGCAAAGAGGGCAGGGCGGCATCTGGTCGATCACCACCGAGCCGCTGCAGCCCGACATTTACGCGTACAGCTTCCTGGTGGATGGTCTGCGGACGATCGACCCGGCCAATCCGCTGCTCAAGTACAACCTGCTGAACACGGACAGCCAGGTGCACGTCCCCGGCCCGGCCACGCTGCCCTGGGAGATTGACAACGTGCCACATGGCGTGGTCCATCGCCACTTGTATCGATCTGCTATCGTGGGCGATGACCGTCCGTTCCTCGTGTACACCCCGCCGGGCTATGATCCTCGGGGTCCACAGACCTATCCCGTGCTCTATCTCTTGCACGGCTACAGCGACGCCGAGGACGCCTGGATCAGTGTGGGCCGGGCAAATACCATCCTCGACAACCTGCTCGCCCGGAGCCGGGCCAAGCCCATGTTGATCGTAATGCCGCTCGGATACGGCAACAAGGAAGTCATCGCCAACGGCTGGGCGGGTGTGCGGAATACTGCCGTCTGGCAGGACAGCATCGAGAAGTTCCGCGACGTGCTGCTCAAAGAGATCATTCCGCTGGTGGAAAAGACCTACCGCGTGACGGCGGACCGCGATGCCCGTGCCGTGGCGGGATTGTCCATGGGCGTGACCCAGTCCCTTTTCATTGGTCTCAACGCCCTCGATCGCTTCGGCTGGATCGGGGCCTTTAGTTGCGGCGGTCTCGACGCGAATTTCGAAAAGGCCTACCCGGCAGTGAGCGAACGTGTCAGTCTGCAGTTGTACCTGCTCTGGATCGCCTGTGGCCAGCAGGACGGCCTGATCGGGCTCAACCAGAAGCTGGTCGAGTGGCTCCAATCCAAGGGCGTCAAGCTCACCTGGGCCCCAACCCCCGGCAGCCACAGCTTCACCGTCTGGCGCCGCTATCTGGCCGAGTTCGCGCCGTTGCTGTTCCAGGACAGACTACAGATCTGACGTGTGTGGTACCAAGTCGGCTGTTCTCCCTTCCTTCTGCGAAGGAGGAGATGGCAGTCTGTATAAGCACTATTCCACAGGCACAAAATGCGGGAGGTTCGAATGAGCAGCCAAGAGATGGAATCATTTCCGCCAGAGGTAGTGGACAAGCTCAAGACCTACGTCTATAGACTCATTGACCCTCGAAACGGGGAGACCTTCTATATTGGGAAGGGCAAGGGCAATCGAGTGTCTGCGCATGTCCACGCCGAGCAGAATCTTAAAGGCGATGAACGCAGCAACAAGCTGAAACGCATCCACGAAATACGGGCTGCCGGCTTTGAGGTGGCCCATATTATTCATCGTCACGGAATGGATGACAGGACCGCCTTTGAGGTCGAGGCAGCGCTCATCGACGCGTACCCGGAAGTTCTCAATGACATCGGCGGGAGGCATAACAATGACTATGGAGTGATGCACGCGAGGGAGATTGTCCAACACTATTGTGCCGAGCCGGCGGTATTCCGACACAAGGTTTTGCTGATCAGCGTCAACAGGAGCGTCGGCGAGACCTCGTTGTACGAGGCGACCCGCTACGCGTGGAAAATCAGCAAGTCCAAGGCCAAGGAAGCTGAAGTCATTCTTGCTACCCGGCAGGGTCTAATCGTGGGTGCTTTCGTCGCACACGAATGGTTGATGGCGACGGCAGCGAATTTTCCGGGACACGAGGATGCGCGCGGGCGCCTCGGCTTCGTTGGGCAGAAGGCACCCGATGATATCGAGAAGTTGTACGTCGGGAAACGTGTACCCGACGAGTATCGTAAGCCTGGCGCCGCGAATCCGATCAAGTACACGTGGAGAAAACGCTGAGTATGGGCAAGATTCCGAAAATCGATTCCATCGAGGAACTCGCGAAGTTCTGGGACACGCATGATATTACCGACTTCGAGGATGATCTCGAAGAAGTCAAGGAGCCTGTTTTTGATCAGGGTACCGAGGCTGTGGTGCGAATTCATCTTGGCTCCGAGCAGGCGGAGGCGTTGAAGCGCATGGCGCGGTCGAGAGGGATTGACGAAGCAGAACTCATTGAAGAATGGGTGAACGAAAGACTGCGGGCCTCCTGATGTCTTGCCATTGTATGAAACCGGACGATGTATAAGAACGAAATCACCGCGGAGGTTTGGCGCATTCGGGATGCCTATGCGAAGAAGCATCACCACAGTCTGGACGAGATCATGCGGGACCTCCAGAACCGCCAGAAGAAGTCCCCCTTGAAGTTCGTGGATCGTCGGAAACGCCGAACCAAGCGGTCCGATTGACTATCATCCGATCAGACTTTCTTCGATCTGCATGCCGACATGATGACCGCTTCCTTCGATGCGGGCGCAGCGGGGGTCTCTGTGGGAGTTGACGATGAATGAGCTTAGCGTGCTGCTCACCTTTGCCGGGGGCTTGGCGGGAGCCCTGGTCTTCGGCTATCTCGCGCACCGGTTGAAGTTGTCCCCCATCGCGGGCTACCTGCTGGCGGGGATCGCGGTCGGTCCTTTCACGCCGGGGTTCGTCGCCGACCGCGCGGTGGCGGAGCAGTTCGCTGAGATCGGCGTCATTCTGCTGCTCTTCGGAATCGGGTTACGCTTTCACCTGCGCGAGCTGATAGCAGTTTGGCGCGTGGCCGTGCCGGGCGCGCTGATTCAGAGCACCCTGTCCACAACCGTGCTGGCCTCGCTGCTGCGTCTGCTGGGCTGGGACTGGATTTCGGGAGTTATCCTGGGAATGGCGATTTCGGTGGCCAGCACGGTCGTGATGGCCCTGGTGCTGGCCGAACGGCGCGATCTGCACGCGCCAATCGGTTACATCGCCATCGGCTGGACTGTGGTCGAGGACCTCCTCACGGTGGCCATGCTCCTGCTGCTGCCCATCGTCTTTGCTCCGGCCGACGGCGCCACCAAGAGCCCCGCGGTCGCCCTCGGACTGGCAGCGCTCAAGGTGGCGGGCTTGGTGGCCGTTGTGGTGGGGCTCGGCCGATGGGTGATCCCCTGGACGCTGGAGCGGATCGAGAAGACGCGCTCGCGCGAGCTGTTCACCCTGGCGGTGCTGGTCCTCGCCGTGGGGATTGCGGTCGGGTCTGCCAAAATCTTTGGAGTGTCGATGGCGCTGGGCGCGTTTCTCGCCGGGTTGGCCGTCGGCCGCTCGGAGTTCGCGGCCCGGGCGGCCGGTGACGCGGTGCCGATGCGCGACGCCTTCGCCGTGCTCTTCTTCGTCTCGGTCGGCATGCTGTTCGACCCCCGGAGTCTCGTGCAGTCACCCCTAGTGATTGGGATCGTGTTGGCGGTCGTGGTCATCGGCAAGCCCTTTGCCGCCTTGCTGACCGTGCGAGCCCTCGGAGTACCCCTGGCGACGGCCATCCCGGTCGGGGCGGCTTTCTCCCAGGTGGGCGAGTTCAGCTTCATCCTCGGCACCGTCGCGCGGGAGCTGGACTTGATCAACGACAGGGGCTGGAACGCCTTGGTGGCGGCCTCCATCGTCTCGATCGCGCTGAATCCTTCCATCTATCGCTGGGCCCGGCGTTTGTCGTCGACGCCTGCCAGGCTTACGCGGGGTGACACCGGCGAGCGTCCCGCGATCGATCCCCGTCGTTGCATCTTGATAGGCTATGGTCCGGTTGGGAGGATCGTGCATCGGCTCCTCACGGACCGTGGCGCCACAATCACCGTGATCGATCTCAACCTCGACACCGTGCGCCGGCTGCGCGCCCGCGGTCTGCCGGCCGTGTACGGCGACGTCCTGCGACCCGGAACTCTCGATGAAGCCGGCATCGCGACGGCCGGCAGCCTCATCCTGAGCGCCGATATCGAGGACGCCGCAGAGATCATCAGGCAGGCGCGCCTTCTCAACCCCGATCTGCGTGTCCTCGCGCGCTGCGCCCATCTGCGTGACGCCCCCGCGCTCCGCCGTGCGGGCGCCGTCGTTGTTGCGGCGGGTGAAGCCGAGGTCGGTGTTGCTCTGGCCGAAGCCGTGACGGCTGGCGACCAGATGGACTGTAGTGCGGTGGCCCAGCAGCGGGAGGCGATTCGGCGCAGCCTGTACGAACCCCCAAAGCCCGAATCCCGATCGAGATAGGATGGCATGGCTGCGCTGCGGATCCTGCGCGGTCCGTATGACTATCGCTCGATCAGGCTTTCTTCGACCTTCATGCCGAAGTGGCGGCCGCTTTTCTCGATGTGCGCGAGGGCCTTGTCGCCGGGTTTGAGGCTGGTGACGGAGATCGCCTTGCCTTGCGGATCCATCAGGCGGATTGTCTCGGCGTTTTGCAGGACTAAGCTGATCGGTTGGCCTTCCGCTTCAGCTTCGATCAACAGCATCGGGCGGCGCTCGATCTTGTTGCGGCCCAGGTAGGCGGTTTGAGTTCGGCCTTCGTTGTCCACGAGCATCACTTCATCGCCGGCCTTGAGGTCAGCCAAATACTTCGTCTTGCCGCCGGGCGTGAGGATGTAGGCGTGCACGGCCCCCGCATTGACACGGAACGGACGCGAAGCGACGTACGGGTTGTCGATGGATTCCGAGTGGACGAGAAAGAAGCCTGAAGCCGTGTTGCCGACGAGCATTCCCTCGCCCACGGTCATTTGCGTACAGGTGTCGAGGCAGGAGCGGTCGCCCATGCCAAGCTGCTTGGTGACGGTGATCGTCGCGGCGACAAGGCCGATCCGCTCGCTGACGCCGTGAATGATCTCAGCGGTCTTCTTGATCTCGTTGATATCCGTGGTGCTGAGCACGACGCCATCGACGCCTTTTTCGAGAATCTCGACCATGAGCTTGGCCTGCTCGCTGTTTTCGACCTGGACCATGAGGTTTTTGCCGCGTCGGGCGAGCAGATTCTCAATGGGGATGATCGTCCAGTCGAGCATCTTCAGTACGACGATCCTGTCGACCGGCACCGCGGCGGCGCGATCCTCGTCTGCCTTGCTCGCCACGTCGATGAACTCGACATCTACGCCGGGCTTCAGATCGCCAAGTTTCTCCACGGTCTTGATCCGGCCGAATTGCCGGACCGTCTCGCTTTGGTCTTCCGGCAGGACAAGGGCCTCGGCCCCGCTTTCCAGCGCGGCTATGGCAATCTGCTTACTATACGGAACGACGCTGACCCATAGTCTTTTCATCGAGCTATTCCTTTGGCTTACATCATCACAACAAACCATACAGAATTAAACGGGGGTTGCGGATAACTGTCAACGAGCTGGTTCACGCGGCACAGTCAAAACGGATCTCGCTCGCAGGTTTTCGTGAATCCGGGCGCTATCCGGCGGCTGCAACGGGTCTTGCGAATTTCCTCAGATGCCACGTTCGAAATCATCGCGTAATACTGGCAGAGGTGAATCAATGAGAGAGTCGTTCCGCGTAGGCGTTAGTTTCGGTTTGACCTCGGGCATCATTACGACGTTGGGGCTGATGGTCGGCCTGAATTCCGGCACGCACTCCCGGATCGCCGTGCTCAGCGGCATTCTGACCATCGCCATCGCCGACGCATTTTCGGACGCGTTGGGCATTCACATCTCCGAGGAATCCGAGAACAGGCATACGGTGAAGGAGATCTGGCAGTCCACGTTGTTCACCTTCCTGTCCAAGTTCATCTTCGCCTGCTCTTTCATCGTTCCGGTTCTGCTCTTTAGCCTCTCGACGGCTGTCATCGTGGCGATTGTCTGGGGCCTTTCCCTGCTGGGCGGATTCAGCTATCTGCTGGCCCGGGCAGAGCGGGTCCGGGCCTGGCCGGTGATCGCGGAGCACCTGGCCATCGCCACGACGGTCATCCTTGTTACGCACGGCCTCGGCCACCTCCTGCTGAGCCTTCAGTAATCGGACGACTATCGCAGGACGCCGAACCAGCCGCGACGCTCCATCCACTTGGCCAACTCCAGGACCGGCGAAATCGTGAGGGATAGGGCAATGATAATGATCCAGTCCACTGGCGGCAGGCTGAATGTGCCGAACGGCTGGTGCAGAAAAGGCACGTAGACAATCAGTCCCAGCAGGAGCAACTCCCACGCAACCGCAAGGTTCAGCCATTTGTTGGCGAAGGGCTGGTTCAACACGGAATGGCGGTCCGAGCGGAAGTTGTAGGCCTTGATGAACTGGATCAGCACCAGCGAGACAAAAACCATCGTCCGCGCCTGTTCGTCGCCACGATGGGTGTTGATCGCCCAGGCGAACAGGCTGAGGTTGATAATCGCCGACCAGATGCCTCCGACGCTCATGAGGGTAACGACGGGACGGGTGAAGATGCCCTGGCCGGAAGCCCGCGGCGGGCGGCGCATCAGATCGGGTTCCGGCGGGTCCACCGCCAGGGCCAGGGCCGGCAGGCCGTCGGTCGCCAGGTTGACGTACAGGATCTGCACCGCGGTCAATGGCAACGGCAATCCCAGGAACGACGCAGTGGCCATCAGACCGATCTCGCCGAGGTTCGACGACAGCAGGTACATGAGGTACTTCTTAATGTTGGCGAAGATGATGCGGCCCTCTTCCACCGCTGCGACGATGGAGGCGAAATTGTCGTCCGTGAGCATCATGGCCGCTGCTTCCTTCGTCACGTCGGTGCCCGTGATGCCCATGGCGATGCCGATGTCCGCCTTCTTAAGGGCGGGGGCGTCGTTCACGCCGTCGCCGGTCATGGCGACCACGTGGTCCTTCTTCTGCAGGGCCGTTACCACACGCAGCTTGTGGGCCGGAGACACACGGGCATAGACCTCGATGGCCTCCACATCTCTTTCGAAGTCCTCCTGCGGCAGGGCTTCCAGCTCGGGGCCGGTAATGACCCGGCCGGTCTTGACGATGCCCAGTTCGCGCGCCACCGCCTGGGCCGTGACGGGATGATCGCCGGTGATCATCACGGTCTTGATGCCCGCCTTCTCGCAGGTCTCGACCCCCGCTTTCGCTTCGGGACGCGGGGGATCGATCATTCCGACTAGGCCGTAGAACGTCATGTCCCGCTCGGCGTCCGCCAGGGTTGCTCCATCTTTACCGGCGGCGGCCAGCACGCGCAAGGCTCGCTCGGCCATCTGCCGGGCGGCGGCCAGGATTGCCTCTCGTCCCGCCTCGTCCAGCGGCTGCTCCCCCTGTTCCGTCAACTGCCGCGTGCAGGAGCTGAGGATGACTTCGGGGGCGCCCTTGGCATAGGCGACGACGCCCTGCGGTCCTCGATGCAGAGTAGTCATGCGCTTGGCCTCTGAAGAGAACGGGATTTCGTTCTCGCGGGGCCAGCGGGAGTCCAACTCGGCCTTCTTCAGTTCGGCCTTGGCGGCCGCCACCACCAGGGCCCCCTCCGTGGGATCTCCCTGGAGATGCCAGCGGCCCTCCGCTTCATCGTAAACGAGGCGGGCATCGGAGGCCAAGGCGGTGGCTTGCAGAAGCCGTTTCAGCGGCTCCGACGGGGGGATTGGCCGGCCGTCGCGCAGAAACTGCCCCTGGGGCTCATATCCGGCCCCGGAGACGTGGATCGTCTGGCCCGCCACGAAGATCTCACGAGCGGTCATTTCATCTTTCGTCAGGGTGCCGGTCTTGTCGGAGCAGATGACCGTGGTGCTGCCGAGGGTTTCCACGGCGGGCAGGCGGCGCACCAGCGCGTTGCGTTTGACCATTCGCTGCACGCCAATGGCCAGGGAGATGGTCACGACAGCCGGCAGCGCCTCGGGGACAACCGCCACGGCCAGGGCAATCCCAAAGACAACCATCTCGATCAACGGTTGGCCGCGCCACAAGCCGATGCCAACGATGATGGCCACCACAATGAGGGCAACGATTGCCAAGATGCGCCCTACTTTGTCCAAGTTCTCCTGCAAGGGCGTACGGGAGGTTTCCACGGTTTCCAGCATTTGGGCGATCTTGCCGAATTCGGTGCCCATGCCGGTGGCCACGACGAGAGCCGTCCCTCGGCCATAGGTCGCCGTGGTCCCGGCGTATCCGAGGTTCCGGCGGTCCCCCAGGGCCAGGTCGGGATTGTCCAAGGCGTTGGTGTGCTTCTCGACCGGGACCGACTCGCCCGTGAGGGCCGCCTCCTCTATCTGCAGGTTCACCGCCTCGACCAGCCGGACATCGACCGGTACCTTATCGCCCGCCTCCAAGTGAATGACATCGCCCGGCACCAGATCGCGCGCCGGGATCTCCACTTCCCGCCCCTCCCGCAGGGCCGTAGCCGTGGGAGCCGCCATCTGGCGTAACGCCTCAATGGCACGCTCGGCACGATACTCCTGGATGAAGCCCAACAGCACAGCGAATAATACGATGACGGTGATGGCTACAGCCTCGACGGTGTGGCCGAGAGAGGCGGAAAGAGCCGTGGCAATGAGCAAAATGATGATCAGCACGTTCTTGAACTGCTGGAGCAGGAGAATCCAGGGCGAGACGCGGCGGCTGGTCTTCAGCTCATTGGAGCCATAGCGGGCCAGGCGACGCGCCGCCTCAGCTCCGCTAAGCCCGGCCGGTGTGGATTCCAAGCGTCCGTAGGCCTGCTCCACCGACAACGTATGCCAGAGAGGGATAGATTCCGTGCGCGATGGGTCCATGCTTCTCTCCTGCTCCTGAATGCGGTTCTGCCGCGTCCCCGCGCCGGTCGACCGAGACGCGAAATCATGATCGTCCTTCTACGTACCACGCCAAATACGTGGAAAGAAGCAGGAAGTTCGGTAATCGTTCGTCCTTTGTCCGCTAAGAGGCAAGTCCGGCCTGTAAGTACTGCTCGGCGTCTCCGGCACGCCGCCGCCTCACCAGCTTGACCAGCTCCATCACCCACAGCGGCGTCGAAGCGGCACAGAGCACCACGAGCAACTCCGAGCCGGTCAGCGGCTTGGTCTTCAACACGCCCTGGAAGAACGTCAGGTACAGGGCCGACATGTTCAGAATGATCGAGACCGTCGTCGCGCCGATCAGTTTGCGATTGCTCAAGACGCCGAGCTTGAAGAGCGAGATCGTCTGGCTGCGGCAATTGTACGAATGGAAGTCCTGGGAGAAGGCGAGCACGACGAACGCCATCGACCGTGCGTGCGCCAGCAGGTCCTCCCGCACATCGGCCGGCACGGTGAAGATCATCCGCAGGCGGTCGAAATCGAACGTGCCCAGGGCGGCCAGGACCTGACCCACCGTCCAGCGGTTCTCGATATAGTAGACATAGCTGAAGGCAGTCAGACTGCACAGGGAGATGACAAAGCCCTGGAACAGGATCAGCTTGAGCCTGTCCCGCGACACGACCGGTTCATCGGGACTGCGCGGCCGCCTCCTCATGATATCCGGAGACACCGGGTCCACGCCCAAGGCCAGCGCCGGCAGGCCGTCCGTCACCAGGTTCACCCACAGGATATGGATGGGCAGCAGCGGCACCGGCATCCCGATCAGAGAACTCAGGAACATGACCAGGATCTCACCCGCGTTGCACGAGAGCAGGTAGTGCACGAACTTCTGGATATTGTCGTAGATTCCCCGGCCTTCTTCGACCGCCGAGACGATGGAGGCGAAGTTGTCGTCCGTGACCACCATGTCCGAGACCTCTTTCGTCACGTCGGTGCCGGTGATGCCCATGGCGATACCGATATCGGCCTCTTTGACCGCCGGGGCGTCGTTCACGCCATCGCCCGTCATCGCCACGATATCCCCCCGAGCTCGCCACGCCCGCACGACCCTGAGCTTATGCTCCGGCGAGACACGGGCGTACACGCGAATCCTGTCCACCTGCTTTTCGAGCTGCCCCTGGCTCAACTTGTCCAGCTCCTCGCCGGACAGGGCCAGAGAATCCTCCTTGAAGAAGCCCAGTTGCCTGGCAATCGCCGTGGCGGTGTTCTTGTGATCGCCCGTAATCATGACCGTCTTGATGCCGGCGGTCACGCACTCCTGCATCGCCTGCTTGACCTCGTCCCGCGGAGGATCGATCATCGCGACCAGGCCGACGAAGGTGAGATCCTTCTCCACCACGTCGTTTTCCAGCTTGCCCGCGTGGCCGTCCACGTCGCGGTACGCCACGCCGAGCACGCGCATCGCCTGATCCGTCAGACGATTGTTCGCGGTCTCGATCTGCCGGCGATCACTGGCGGTCAACGGGCGAACGGTCCCCTCCGTCTCGATCTGGGTACAATCGGCCAGCAGTACGTCCGGGGCCCCCTTGACAAAGGCCAGATGACGGCCCTTGACTTGGCGGACGACCGTCATTTTCTTTCGTTCCGAATCGAACGGCAGCTCATCGACGAAAGGCGACGTCCGTTCCTCCTGGTCTTTCCAGATGTCGGCCTTGCCGGCCGCCGTCAGCAGCGCTCCCTCCGTGGGGTCTCCGACGATCTTGTACGAGCCCTGGTCCTGCGCCAATTGCGCCCCGTTGCACAGCACGCCCACGTTGAGGGCTCTCATCAGGTCCGGGTAGTCCCGCGGACTGACTTTCTTGTCGTCGAGAAGGAAGTCGCCCTTGGGGGCGTAGCCGATCCCCGTCACGCGGAACAGCCGGCCGCCGGCATAGACCGCCTGCACGGTCATCTCATTTTTCGTGAGCGTACCGGTCTTGTCCGAGCAGATCACGGTGGCGCTGCCCAGGGTCTCGACGGAGCGCAGCCGGCGGATCAGGGCGTGGCGCTTCACCATTCTCTGGACGCCCAGCGCCAGGGCAATCGTGACGACGGCGGGCAGACCTTCCGGGATGGCCGCGACCGCCAGGCTGACCGCCGTGAGGAAGACCTCGATCATCTTGCCGCCGCGCGCCCATTCGAGCAGGAACACCATGATGACCAGCACGAAGCACAGATAGACGATCCACTTGCCGAACTGCTCCAGTCTCTTCTGCAGGGGCGTGGCCTCCGTCTCGATCTCCTGGATCATGCCGGCGATCTTGCCCAGTTCGGTCTGCATGCCGGTCTCGGTCACGATGCTCTTGGCCCGGCCCGAGGCGACGGACGTGCCCAAGTACACCATGTTGGCCCGGTCCGCCAGCGGGACCTCGCGCTCCTCCAGGGCCGCCGCCGTCTTGACCACGGGCGTGGACTCGCCCGTCAAGCTGGCCTCCTGCACCCCGAAATTGGAGGTGACCCACGCGACGCGGCTGTCGGCCGGCACGCTGTCGCCCGCCTCCAGCTCGATCACGTCGCCGGGGACCAACTCCTCGGAGCCGATGATCTCGTGCCGGCCGTCCCGGAGGATCTTGCACGTGGGCGACGATAGCTTCTTCAGCGCCGCCAGGGATTTCTCCGCCCGGTATTCCTGGATGAAGCCCAGAATGGCGTTGAGAACCACGATGGCAATAATGGCGACCGCGTCGACCACTTCCTGCAGAAAGCCCGAGATGATCGCGGCGCCGATCAAAATCCAAATGACGAAGTCCTTGAACTGGTCGAGGAAAATGGCCCATGGGGAGCGTTTGGGAGCTTCGCGCAACTGATTGCGGCCGTAACGTTCCGTGCGGGTCGCCGCCTCATTGGAGCTCAGGCCCGCCGACAGATCGGTTCCCAGCTCTTTCGCCGTACGCTCGACATCCAGATGCCACCAATGCTCCATCACAAGACCTTTGCCATTTACTCTTTCGTATTTACGATTGAACGCTTGTCCTTCGCAGGCGAAGGAAAGGGAAAATCATAAATCGTAAATCATAAATTGTAAATCCCAAGGGAGGTAGCGAAATGAGTGTGATCAGCGAATTTCGGGAATTTGCCGGCCGCGGCAACGTCATCGACCTGGCCGTGGGAGTCGTTATCGGCACGGCGTTCGGCAAGATCGTGAATTCCCTCGTAAACGACGTGGTCATGCCGCCCCTCGGCATCCTGATCAGCGGGATGGACTTCAAATCGTTGGCCCTGGTACTCAAACGCGGGCCGGACGCCAAGACCACGGTTACGCTGAACTACGGCAATTTCATCCAGACCGTCGTCGAGTTCCTCATCATTGTCTGGTTTGTCTTTCTCCTGGTCAAAGCGCTCAACGAGATCCGACGGCTGGGGGAGAAATCGCGTCCGTTGCCGGAGAGGGTCCCGCCGGCGGACCACCGAAATAAGAGCCTGTTCCAGCAGGGCCGGGAGCGCGGCACTGACAGACTTGTTGGCAACGTCCCAAGTTCTTGAGATCTCTGCGGCAATGGCTGGGTGGCAGCGTCAAGCGCAGCTTGGCGATGGCTACACTCGCTCGGGAAAGAAGTCATCGCCAAGGCCTTCGGCCTTGACGCTGCCACCCGTCTCAACCATTCAGGGTAGGCGAAGCTCAAGGATCTGGGATGTTGCCAACTTGTTTGTCAGGGTCCTTCCGTCGGATGGGTCCCTTCGATAGATCCACGGACAAACGAGTTTGTCCGTGCCACCCATCCAGATTCTCACCTTTTGCACTTGCCTTCTGCGGCCGGCAGTGCGATGATTAGCCGCACCGGGCGACTGCGAGCGGAGCATTGGGTCGGCCGCACGAGTTGTGGGTCAACCAATAGTACGACGCAACGGATGCAGGGGAGCAATACCATGCGACGAACAGGGATGATGCTGGTGATCCTTCTGGGGTGCGTACCCGTATTGGCCCAGGCGCCGGTGGGGCCGTCCACCGCTCACCTGAGGGGAACGCGTTTCGGCCTGGCCGTCGAATACGGTCAGGCCGATACCGACATCAGCTTCGCCGGCGGGGGGCCGGAGGAGAGCTTCGACTACCGAACCATTTTCGCCACCTTTTCGGCGCCCTTGACACCCCGCTGGGAGTTCTTTGTCCGCTTGGGCGGCGCGCAGGCCGAGACCACCGGCTTCGAGGGGGACTGGAACATCTCCTGGGGCCTGGGGACGCGGTACACCGTGCTGAAATGGGGCGACTTTAGCTGGGGCGTCCTGGGCCAATTCTCGAACCTGGTCTCCGATTTCGAAACCATGGGGATATTTGATGTGAACGAGGGCCCGATCCGGGAGACGGATGAATTGAATCTCGTGGAGTACGTCTTGGCCACCGGGCCGACGTGGCGTTACGGCTGGCTGTCGCTGTACGGCGGCCTGCTCGTGCGTCTCGCGGACGGCGACTTCGAGGTCATCACCGGACGTTTCAGCGACGAGTTCGGCATCGACTCCGAATGGGAGGTCGGCGGGTACGTCGGCGGGATCGTGACACTGTTCCGGAGGGATCCGGCTCGCACCTACGGATTCAGCCGGGCCGATCTGACGGCGGAAGGCCGCTTCACCGAGGACAACACCGGCTTCAGTGTGGGCCTCCTCTTGCCTTTCGGCGGCGGGTACTGAAGCCGCCCGCCCTCGCGTCATCAGCAAGCTCCACCGGGAGGGTGCCACACCGAAACTTGTTGGAGCGTGTCTTCTTAGGCAATGTCTCCCAGCGAGCATGGCAGAGAACGACAACTGGGTCGGGTGGCATCGTCAAGTCCGCAGGACTTGGCGATGGTGGACACCATGCACCTCGACGGCTCGCGGTTGGTGGAATTCATTGGACTATTGCACCGCCGGTGATATCCTATCAGCCGTTGGAGTCATTGGCATACTTCTGAAAGGGTGAACCTCATGAGTAAGGGCACGCGTCACACACTGGTTCTCGTCGCTCTGTTTGTTCTTTGCACCTCTGCATTTGGCGCCCAGAGCACCAATCCCTTCGCGGGCCGCTGGGCGTTGACGATTCCCGGCGGGGGCGCCGGTTGGCTCGGCGTGGTCGAAACGGGCGGCCAGCTCTCCGCCAGCATTCTCTGGGGCGGCGGCAGCGTCGTGCCTGTCAGTGGCGTCAAAGTCGAGGGCGACAAGCTCATCGTGACGCGAATCCAGGAATCTCAGCGGGAAGGCAAAAAGAATGTCTCCACCGAGACGATCACGGCGACCGTCGACGGTGATACTCTCAAGCTCACGACAGTCACGAAACGTTCCAATGGGTCCGAAACCAAACCGGCGAGCTTCACCGGTAAGCGGATTCCGCCCCTGCCCGCCAGGCCCGACCTGGCCAAAATCAAGTTCGGCAAGCCGATCGCTCTGTTCGACGGCAAGAACCTGGACGCCTGGAAGCTGACCAGTCCCAACGCCAAGAGCGGCTGGTCGATTGAGGACGGCGTCCTCGTCAACAAGCCCGTCCAGCCCGAGGACAAGTCCCAACACATCTCCTACGGCAACCTGCGAACGGTCGCCGAGTTCGAGGATTTCAAGCTGACGCTGGAAGTGAACGCTTCCAAGGGTGAGAACAGCGGCGTCTATCTGCGGGGCATCTACGAGGTCCAGATCTCCGACTCCTACGGCAAGAAGCTCGACTCGCACAACATGGGCGGCCTTTACAGCCGCATCACCCCGACGGTCAATGCCGAGAAGCCCCCGGGCGAGTGGCAAACGATGGAACTGACGCTCGTGAACCGTCACGCGACCGTGGTCCTCAACGGCAAGAAGATCATCGACAACGAGCCGCTGCTCGGTTGCACCGGCGGCGCCCTGTGGTCGGACGAGTCCAAGCCCGGCCCGATCTACCTCCAGGGCGACCACACCGGCATCAAGTACCGCAACATCGTCCTGACGCCGATCGTCAAGTAGTCGCCGGTCCGGAGCCGTTGATCGAACACAACTCACAGGGGCTGTCTGCACCAGCAGACAGCCCTTTTCATTGGAGAAGGAATAAGTCGTCCCCTGGCCCGTCAAAACCTCCGTCGCTGCTCGGCACTGCTTCGTCGGCCCAATGACGGCACGGCGATACACCTCATCGGTCGGAGTGAGGGCAATCTCTGCGCCCTCGGCGGCCTCCTTAATGTCCTCGTCCAACGTGAATTGAACGGCTGGCGAAATCAAGGCCGCCCGCCAGAAGGTCCGTTTCGTCCTCATCACCGGCCCGCGCGACTTCCGCTACGGCCATCTCTTAGACATCTACGAAGGCGGCTTTACCAAAGACGGTTTCCAAGCCAAGCTCATCGACGACCCCTGGATGGACCACGTCACCTGCGGCCCCCTCGCTCTGGACGATGCCCTCGATTTCATCGAGCAGGTTAAGATTCACTGAGAGTGCTCCGCGTGGCGTTCGGCAGACCCTCTCATTATCTCCTGTGCCGGGATTCGTTCTTGTCCGGAAGGGTACTCGACGCCCCGTTCCCCAAGCCTACTCACGTATATGCTCCTGAATCGCAAGGGCATACTCCGTCACGTATTGCACGGCAAAAGACACGTCCTCTCGACTATACTCGGCCTTCTTCTCGTTCACTTGAAGTTGCCCGCCATAGTCGCTTACGTCGGGCATTGTCTCACTGAGCCTCGCGTATCGGAAGAAGTCGTTTGCAGGAATACCCAGTATGGCCGCGAGGGAAATGTCCCTGAGTGCGTTCATCTGGCTCCCCAACTCGCCAAGCGGAGCTGTGTGATCGCCCGTGTCGAGAAACACAGTCAGGATCCGCTTCATACGAGGCACTACTTTCATAAGGGACTTTGATATCGCGTAGTGGGCTTTTGCGCATTCTGTCACGCATTCAAGCATTTTGCCTTCTGCCAAAACCTGTTCGGCGCGTTTGAGCATGCCCTTTATCTGTTCGTCTTCAATACGATCAGCCAAACTGATGGACTCGAAGTCTTCTCCGAACAGGAGCCGGGTGGCATCCGCGAGAAACAGTCTGGCGTAGGCAAGGAACTTCTCTGCTTCTGAAGGGGCAGGCAAGATGCCGTAGTGTTTGAAGCCGACCCTGGCTTTGTTCAGCTCTGTCATGCACGCACGATGCGGAAGCTCCCCGTCTGGCAGATAATCGTTGACTGCATTCCACATGTCCAGCAGACTGGCTCGTTCTCCGTTGTTGCACTTGAGGTTCTTCTCCTTGATGGCAACCCACAGGAGCATTTCCACAGCATCCTGGAAGTGAGAGATGGCCACTCCGCAGGCCATTGCACTTCGCCGATTAAGAACCTTCTCTCCCTGCCCAAAGAGATACTTCGCGAGCACGAGTTGCTTTGTATAAGTCGCATCCATCCTGGACTCCTTGACCTGTCCTTCATCGCATCAGAAACTCGCTTGGTGGCAGCCGACAATTGCTCCGGACGTGCTCGGGGAAACGCGACGATAGCAGGTACGTTTTTCGTGTATTCAGCCCGTACGCAGTCTCCGCTTGAGGATTTCGCTGACGAGTTCCTTCATGGGCTTCCGCTCTTTCTGGGCTACCTCCCGCAGGGCCAGGAAAGTCTCTTCATCCACTTCAATCTCAAAATGGCGTCTCTGGATGTCCACGTTGATCTCGATAGGCTCCAAGAATCCCTCATAGTCGGTGATACTGTGCGTGTCCCAGAACTCGGCCGCGTCTTCCAGCGACTTGAACTCGTCCGGGAGAGGATCAATGTGTTTGTCTTCGCTTGGCATAGGCAATCAGAAGCTTTCGTTTTCATACCACGCCGCCAGCCTCCGAACAGGCGACGGATGGTGCCTATTTCTTCGCCTTTCTGAGCTTCTGTTGATGCTTCTTGAGGTCTTCGGTTCCTTTCTGCCAGTATTCGAGTTGCTCCTGGAGGGACTTGCCCTCCAATTGCTTCATGACCCGCTCGGCTCCTCGCCGCTTCATGCGAACACAATCAAAGGACTTCGTCTTCATATCCCGTGGGCATATTAGGATCGGACCTTGTTGAGGCCTTCGGCATCCTGTTTCGTTGGTGTAGAGGTGTCGGCTACGACCCGCTCCCGATCCAGCTTCTCCTGCTCTTGAAATCGATCCAAAAGGGCATCGAGATCTTCGTTGCAGGCTTCGAAGATCTTCCGGCGTGCGGATCGTACGTCCTCAATGATTGGGTCTGGCATCATATCTCAGCGTTCCATCCAACCCTCTGGTTTTCTCTGTCTCGCAGAAGTAGGTGGTCTGCGAATCCATTGCCGCATTGTAGAAGAAAGCCGCCACAAAGGCAAGGGGTTGCCGAGGAAATGACCTGCCCTGTTCTCTCCCTCACGTCCTCGGCTCATAGCACAGCCAGACATTCCCATTGCCGAAGGTCCGCGTACTGGTCAACTTCAGGGGTAGCCTTTCTTGGATGCCCTGGAACATTGTTCTTCCCTCGCCCAGGACGATGGGAATCACCACGACCTGGTATTCATCGATCAAGCGTGCCTGCGTCAATTGCGAGACAATGGTGCCGCTGCCCATGATGACCATGTCCGGCCCGGGCTCTCTCCGTGCTTCAAAGACTTCTTTTGTTGCTTTCCACAGAGGACAACTTACCGCTTATCGGGGTTCCTAACAGGCTGTCCCTTCGCCTCGTGGTTCTCCGCAGCCGTGCCGGCGGGATTCTCGGTGCACAGGACGCGAAAGCCGACGCGATCCGCGATATAGTTCGGACGATAAAACATCCGGTAGGACGGAGAGACGCGCTCGACGGGTTCACCCCACGCCCCGCCGCGCAGCGCTTTGGTGCCTCGAAACAGAATGGAGATCGGGTCCATGACGGGAGAAGGCCGGGTCATGTCCAGAGGCGAAAGCGATTTTCGGACGCGGTCCCATTCCTGGACGGCTTGGGGATAACCCGGCTCCTGGGGCCCGTCCAAGCACCATTCCCAGACATTGCCATACAGGTCGTAGAGGCCCGCCCCGTTGGGCAGTTTTCGACCCACCGGGTGAATCTGGGTCTGGGAGACGCCGCGCCGCCGGTTGACTTCACACCAGGCCACCTCGTCCAGCTCTGCGGGGGCGACGAGCCCCGGTTCGGAGCCGCCGACCGTACAAGCGTACTCCCATTCGACCTGAGTGGGCAGGCGAAAGGCGATTCCCGTCTTCTCCGTCAGCCACAGGCAGTAAGCCATCGCATCCAGCCAGCAGACCTGAATCACCGGATAATTGGGCAGCAGGCCCTTCACGGTCGGAGGGACCGGCGGTACCGGGGCGGATTTCTGTCCGCTCGCCGCCCGCTCGATCGCGGCGCGCATAAACGGGGCGAGCGGCCGATCGATCCCATGGTACCGTTTGAGATAGTAGCCCGTCTCCTCGCAGAAGCGATCGAATTGTTCGAAGGTGACCTCATACTTGCCGATCCAGAAGGCGCCGACGATGTACTCCCGGGACTCAGTCTTCTTCTTCGGGTCCGCCTCGGTCCGAAAGGTTCCTCCCGCCAGGCGCACCATTTCCGGCATGGGGAATCCGCTGCTGGCAATGACATTCGGGGACTGATTCGCAAGGGGGCGCGAGGGCTTCTGAGCACCGACTCCTGCCTGACCTGCCGCGGGAAACAACAAGGCAAAGCACAGCAATATCCGCCCTCGTCTGTTTGACATAGCTACCTCCGCTGAACAGGGGGAAGATCGCGTAGCTCCCACACGTTCCTGAATTGTCATTATAAACGTTCAGACGAGCGCGCCAAGACGCGGAATCCATGTCAGAGGCTCTGCACTTTGGCTCCGTGGATTTCCTGCGGCCGGAAACGGCGGTTTCAATACTGAGAACGGCATCTGGGCCCGCAGGACGGGCAAGTAAAAAGGCAAAAGTGAGAAGTAAAAAAGGCCAAGGAGGAGGGGCCTTCTTTTACCTTTTTCCTTTTGCCTTTTTCCCTTCCCTCATCTTATGGGCGCCAAAACTTAAGCGCATCGAACATGGAGCCGATAAACCCTGGGAATGTACCATTTACGGTTTACTATTCACGATCTGCGCGTGCGCGGGGCGGCCCTCCTGCTGATCTTCTCTGCGCTGGGCATGGGTTTGGCAGGGTGCACTGCCAAGACCCTTGACCCCAGCCAGATCGGCCGCTTTCGGCCGACACCGGCGGTCAATGTCATTTTGAACTCGCTGGGCGTCGCGGAAGAGAGCCCGGTGGCCTGGGAGAACGCCCAGGAGCCGCAGCCGAACGACATCGTGGTCGTCACGGCCGACTACGCGCTGCGGCCGGGCGACATCGTGCGGATCTCGATCTTCGAGCTCTACCAGGAGGGGGTCGTGGTCGTGAACGACTACACCGTCTCCGAGACGGGCCAGGTGTCCGTTCCCGATGTCGGCGTCATCCCCGCGGCGGGAATGACGGAGAGGCAACTGGAGGACGAGATCAAGCGGATTCTGTCGCCCCATGTGCTGCGGAATCCGTCCGTCACCGTGACCTTGCTGGATTCCCAGCAGCGGACGTTCTCGATCCTGGGCA